>CAYSDT010000227.1:0-5416 GCA_964429835.1 uncultured Ardenticatenaceae bacterium
CAGCAATGCTGATGGGAGCTTTTGTTTTATTTACAACTTGGGCAATAAGCAGAATCTACGCCAACGCCTCTTGTACACCATCTTGATACGCCGCGTCTTTGCCTGCCATCTGCAACGCACGCGCCGCTTTCTCTGATTGATTATTGTCTTTATACAATAACCCCAGACTAAAGTAAGCAGCCGATAAGCGCAAGCCACCAACGATGGCACGCTCGTAACAACCGATGGCGTTTTCCATCTGATTACGCGATTCATAATCCATCGCTTGCCCGATCAGCGCGTCACGCTCTAATTTGCTCAGGCTACCAGAATCGTCGTCATCTTCATCGCGGAATATCTCTTCGGCGAGTTGATTTTGTGCCAAACGGCGGGCATCATCCAACGCTGAAGCCGTTTTTGTTACGGTGGCGACGGGGGCGCGTTCCGCTTCAAATGCACGCGCCATCTGTCGCACCATCGCAGGCAAATCTTCATCGGCCGTTTGTACGGCCGCTGTTTCTTCAACCTCTTCCTCCTCTTCCTCTTCTTCGCGGTTATATTCGGCCGCGCCCTTGCGAATGAGGTCGATGGCGGTGATGACATCGGGGCTTTCAGGGTCTAAACGAAGAGCGGCGCGGCACATTTGCAACGCTTTCTTATCTTCGCCTTGCATCTGCAAAATACGGGCAATTGCCAGATATTCACGGACGGCATCACGGATATTATTTTGGCGTTGGTACACCATCGCCAAACGGCGGTGCGGCCCCAATAAAGAAGATTCCAGTCGAATGGCGCGTTGCCAATGGTTGACTGCTTTGTCTAATTCACGTTGACGCAAGAAAACTTCACCGACAGCCATATAGGTGCGGGCGGCTTCACTTAGGCGACCAAGTCGTTCCTGCATGTCGGCTACTTTTTGCAAATAGCTGACATCGCCTTTTGAGTAACGGGCGGCCAATTTATAACATTCTAAGGCACGATCAAGCTGTTTTAAGCCAAAACACGCTTGGCCTAGCCCATCATATGCAGGTGCGGATTGGGGAAATTCAGCAATCGCCACGCGATAAACGCCGAACGCTTCCTGCCATTGATCGTTTTGCAGGTACGCCTCGCCGCGTCTGGTTGCTTCTTTATATCTTGCGCGATTCTTAGCCACTAGGTTACTCCATAAGGGAAAAATGAATGTATATTAAGTATAAATCACGATTATAGCATAACATAACGATAGATTGTAATTAAATTAGGGGGAGGCCAATGGTACATTTGTAACTGACTGCCTCTATTTTCAACAGCCCCATAAGACGATTGCACACGCCAACCGTGATCGTTATTCGTGATCGTGATCGGTTTTTCCGATTTTCGATTACGAAAACGATCACGATCACGAAGTGATCTGAGTATGCAATCGCCCTACCCACCAACTTATCATTGCGATGGATGTGTGTTCACAACGGCCGTTTGTCACCCCCCACCAACAAGATAAAATCGCCCCGTATTTGAAATAACAATTGGAGCAATTCCATGAACCGATCAACCATCCCCACCCTGCTTTTGCTACTGCTGTTGGCCGCTTGCACGGCCGAACCTACGCCAGAACCGACAGCAACAGCATTACCGACCACCATCCCCACCGCAACGGTCGAAGCAACGACAATGCCTTCCGATGCGCCATCACCCATCGCCCCCACAGCGGAAGCGGAAGTGCAAACGGCCGTTTCTGAAGAAGATATTACCGCGTTCAAATCTGGCCTCGTCAGTAGCCAGCAAGCCATCGTGGACACGCTGTTGCCGACCGCGCCGCTCTACCATTTGCAATTGGAGGTCAGCGATGATTTGGGGTTAATTACGGGGCATGAACAACTTCGCTACACGAATCAGGAAAATGTACCAGTCGATGCCCTCTATTTCCATCTGTTCCCCAATTTGTTAGGCGTGTCGATTGAGGTGACGGAGGTGATGGTTGACGGTCGCCCCGTCACCCCCGCGCTTGAGCAGGAAGGAGACAGCATTTTGCGCGTGCCGTTGGACGCGCCGTTGCCGTCGGGTGGCGTGGCGGAGGTGGAAATGCGATTTGAAACGGCCGTTCCTACTGAAAGCGGGCGCAATTATGGCATTTTTGCCAATGTGGACGGCGTGCTGGCGATGGCGCACTTTTACCCGCAACTCGCCATTTACGATGCCGACGGCTGGCACACCGCCGCCCCATCGCTGGAAGGGGATGTCACCCACGCCGACAGCAGCTTCTACATCGTCGAACTGACCGCCCCCGCCGACCAAGTTATCGTCGCCACAGGCGTTGCGGTGGAAAGCACGTCCGCTGGCGGTCAACAAACCATCACCTACGCGGCTGGCCCCGTGCGCGATTTTTACGCGGTGATGAGCGATGATTATGTCAAACAAAGCCAAACGATGGGCGAAACGACCATCAACAGTTACGCACCCGCCGCCAATGGCGATGGGTCAGCGCGGGTGCTGGCGAGCAGCGCGGCGGCGATGGCGTACTTTTCGGCACAATACGCGCCCTATCCGTACACCGAAATGGATGTCGCCAGCACGCCGACACTGGCACTTGGGGTTGAATATCCAGGCTTGTTTGTGTTGAAGGACGAAATTTATGAAAACGGCCGTTATGCAGATTATCTCGAAGGCACAACTATCCACGAGATGGGGCATCAATGGTTTTACAATCTCATCGGCAGCGACCAGCTTAACGAACCGTGGCTGGACGAATCGTTGACGCAATACATCACCATGCGCCAATTTGAAAATCTGTACGGGCAGGATGGGTGGGATGGCAGCTATGATTCGTTTGACCGCCGCTGGTCATCAGTCGATTATGAAGAAATTCCCATCGGTCAACCCGTCAGCGCATACGAAGAAGAGGGCGCGTACAGCGGCATCATCTACGGGCGCGGCCCGATTTTTGTGGCTGAATTAGAGGAAACGATGGGGCGCAACGTGTTTGACGCTTTCTTGCGCGATTATTTCACAATTTACGCATGGAATACGGCCGATACGGAGGAGTTTAAGGCGTTAGCAGAGGAACATTGCGGTTGTGATTTAACGCCGCTGTTTGAGGAATGGGTGTATTGAGTTGCAAGTTGCAAGTGGGCAAGCAACATGCTACTTGCTCACTTGCTCACTTGCAAACTTTGAAAAAAGTTGACCGTTTGTTCTGCAATTTTATCCCATGTAAACAAGTCGGCGGTTTGGCCTGCGCCTTCGGCAAGGCGATGGCGTAAGCTGTCATCGGCGGCGATGGTTTGGATAGCGGTGGTGAGCGCGTCGGCATCGTCGGCGGGGACAAAATAGGCGTTTTGGTTGTGCTGAAGTTCGGGAATGGGGGATTGGGGGGTGGTGGTGAGTAACGGCCGTTTATGTGCCAATGCCGCCATCAGCGTTCCCCGTCGCAACGACGCGCCATCGCGGTACGGCATCACCATCAAATCGGCCGCATACAGGTAAGTGGAAACGTCGGCATCATCAACAAAGCCCGTCCAATGGACACGTCCTGTCAAGCCTGCATCGTCAATTTGTTGGCGCAAATCGTGCAGAAATTGGGCGTTATTGTCCCCATCGCTGCTGCCTGTTTGGCCGCCGATGAAAATGAGATGAAAACGGCCGTTTAGGAAACGAGTTTCCAGCTTGCCCATCGCCGCCAATAACGTGTCCGCACCCTTTGTTTCATTCAAAAAGCCAAAATAGCCTAACAAAAACACGTCATCATCCAGCCCCAATTTGCCGCGTACAGCTTTAATCGCCGCCGCGTCTGGCGCAGGGGCGATGATGTTACTGCCGATTGGAATTTGAGCGAGGGGATTGTCTACACGGGGGTGTAATTCGTCTTCGTCGATCTGATTGGTGACGATGGTGCCGTCGGCGTGTGATGCCATGCGATAAACGGCCGTTTGTCGCAATTTACCAGCTTTGGGGAATAAATAGGGGGTACGCAGATCGTGGAAAGTAACGGCCGTTTTGCTCACACCACGCAATCGCCACGGCAGGAAATTGATAGCGGGGCTACGCATATCATACGCCGCCGCCTGATATTGGATATTGACCAGATCGAACTCATAACGAACGGCCGTGTCCGCCACTTGCCCCACCGCTTTCCAATTCCACTTTTTCACGATGGGGTGCAACTGGGCAAAACCAAGATCAACAGGCTCCAGCAATGACCGCCATTTCGTCGTCACATACGGCCGTGACTGCTTGCTGCTGATGATATGGACTTCATACCCCAGCGCGGCGACCGCTCGCCCCAACTGCTCGGTAAAAGCCCCCACCCCGCCTTCCATCGGCGGGTATTCACCAGTAACAAACGCGATTTTTTGCATTGTGCGAGTAGCGAGTGACGAGTAGCAAGTTACAAATCGCTACTCGCCGCTCATCTACATTTCGTAGGGGATGGGGACAGGATGGCCGCGCCAACGCAGTAATTTAGAGGCATAAGTCGTGCGTAATGCCGCAAAATCGAATTTACGGAACATATCATCATCACCATTATCATCTGGCAACGGCCAATCACCTTCAACGATACGGAGCAAATCCATATCGCCCAAAGCGTTCAAAGGCATAAGTTCATCGTGAAACAGTTGGGGAACTTTCCCCAATGATGGCGGCATACCAGCACGAACAGTCTGCAAAACGACATCTTCCAATGACATTTTAGGCGACACCTCGGCAATTGAAGCCAATTCATCATATAAATCTGGCGGTAAATTCAAGTTAACGGTTGTATTTGACATAAGTACCTCTAGGAAAACAATAAAATAGACATAACATAAAGTATGACTAGATTATAAAGGAAAAAGCGATTTAACAAAAGCGAATGAAACCGCCGCGTCTCCTTTTTAGGGGATGTCATCACCTAAATGTTCAGCAATACGTACCATCTGCTGCGGCAAGGCGATTTCCACTGATTGCCGTCCTGTGTGTACTAATCCAGTTTGCTCCCACTTGCTCAATATCCGACTGACGGTGAATAGTGTTGTTCCCGTCATTTGGGCAATATCCTGTCGTGTCAACAGCATATCAATTCTGGTGCCCGTGCTGGTTTCTACACCATCCTTCTCTGCCAAACGAAGCAAAGCGCGGGCAACACGCTGTTCCACCCGCTCGGTCGCTAACTCGCGGTAGCGATCTTGTACACGATGGAAGCGGCTTGCTAACATTTCCATGCCGTTGATGGCAATAATGGGGTACGTGTTCATCAACTGCTTGATCGTCGTTTTGTCCCACATATACGCTGATGCGTTTTTTACGGCTTCAGCCGAAGCTGGATTGACGGCGTTATCCAACGCAGACACAATGGACATGCCGTCACCGGGGCCGCACAAGTTCATAATCACTTGCTTGCCGTCGGCGGTGGTTTGCAATAGACGCACCATACCTGAGCGTACGACAAAAAATGTCTCCGCAGGTTCGCCTTCGTGAA
>CAYSDT010000228.1:0-5406 GCA_964429835.1 uncultured Ardenticatenaceae bacterium
CAGACGGCCGTTCGTAAATTGACGCATCATATCCATCCATCACACTACCCCTCTATCTTCTCAACAAACTGCGGGCAAGACCTGACAGGTTTTACCAAGACCTCTTGTTTCACACGAGTATCTTCAAAAACCTGTCAGGTATCCCCCAACAAAAAATCCCCAGCATTTGCAGGGGATTTTGATAACTATCATATTTACGTTTTCCCTTACGGAATGGTCACAGGCTTCAACGAAGGCGGCAGCACATCCTCTGGATGGGGTGATAAATCAAGTGTACTTCCTTCCGTCATTATCCAGCCGCTATGATCTACAATTTGTGGCAACGAAACACTTACCGTCGTGAAGACCGAAAAATCACCTTGCGCTCGCAACACCAAATCAATATCAATTCCACGATCCATCGCCCATTTCAACATCAGCGCATCTTGCGGGAACATGCTCAAAATAACAACATCTGGCGTGCTTTCAAGGCGAACGGGTAATGGGGTTGCTTCACTGTCGGGCGTAACTGATGTACGTCCATCACTTTCGCCATTCACTACATCTTCACCACCACCATCGCTGGCTTCACCGCTTGCGCCATCCTCGCCGCCTTCACCACCACCATCGCTGGCTTCACCGCCTTCGTCGCCATCATCACTACCAAAGCTCAGATCAAAACTTTCGCTTTCGCTTTCTGCGATAGCAAGAATATCTTCTTCCTCCCCTTGTTCATCTAATGGGCCGCGCCATGTACCAACCCAAATGACCTCAGCTTGTTGCAACGTCAACTGCGTCGCTCGTCTGGATATGGCACGCGGAACATCAATTGCACCATCATCAGCCGGAATGGCAAATGGATTGGCAGGAACGATCTCAGGTGTTTGGTTAATCAAGGTGATGTGTTCAAGCCGCCCAACAATGGAACTTGGGTCTGTGGGGTCTTGGAAAAGGAATGTTCTACCTGCTAACAGATCGGGCTCAAATACACGAGAAACCAAATTCGGTAAGGCTGTGCGGAACTCTTGATCAACTTCAATAAACCGCATCGTCATCAACGCATCAACTAAATCGCCCGGACGCAACGCATACGCTGCCCCAGAAAATTTATTGATGGGAAATGCGACAGCGACCATGCCTTGATTCAAATACAGAGCTACATCAGAGCCGAAATCAGCAACTTCTTCTGGGCGATAAGCGATCATCGGTTTCAGAATTTCTTGCCCTTCGCTAATGTTGATACTGGCAAATTGGCCTACGATTTCACGTTTATCGGCAATCGTATATTGTCCCATCAACGCTACATTCGTCTCTGGACGCAACTCGACATCTAACAGCTCAAGCCGGAACTCTTCACCGACAGGAATATCCGTTTTGGCGACCACGACTTCAATTAAATGCAACACGGGTGTTGCTATGGGTGTCGGTTCACCAGGTTCAGATGCTTCGATAACGTCTGATGTTTCCACTTCAGTGTTACCTTCAGATAGCAGATCGGCCATCGGGCCAGTGCCAGACTGTCCAAGCACAATTCCGCCAACGCAAAGCGCACCGATTATCAGTATTAAAATGATGGGGATAAAGATTTTTAGACGCATAGTCAGTTCCCTATTTCTGGATAGCTCAACTCATCTATCACAGGTTTCTGGTTTTTATCATTTACATTTAGACAACAATTACATCCGCTGTCTATTCATATCAAGGGTAATGGTTGTGTTACCATTATCGTTAAGTTTATGAATATATTTATGTTACTAACCGCCCTCGCCGCCGCCCGGTCTGTCATCTACAACTTCTTCCGTTGCCTCTGGTGTGGGCAGTGGGCTGTCAACAGAGTAGTTGTATGTTGGCGGCAGTTCGATATTAAATTGCGCTAACATATAATCCAGATCAACAGCATTGATGTTGTATAACTGTCCATCATTTGGCTGACGCAAAGCGTAATCAATATCAGCGTAAGATTCAACTGCATATTTTAGTAATAGCTGTTGTTGTGGAGAGAGGGCAAGCAAAATGACATCAGGTGGACGCGGGACGGGGGTTGATGCTTCCTGCGCTGCATAATCTGGTGTTGGTGTTGGTGCATCTTCTGGAAGTGGTGTTGGTGTGGGGGTGGCAACTTGTGCGCTGCCTCGTGGAGACCAATCGCCCACTTGAATGACTTTTGCATTTTGCAAAACCATAGAGACGACGATGGGGCGTTGCTTTTCAGAGGGGTAGATGTGAGCCGTATCACCTGTTGCCAATTCTTCAAAACGGCCGTATGGTGAAAGCATCATAATATCGGGGCGCGTTTCCGTCACTTCTCCCCCACCATCTGTCTCATCACCAGAAGCGACCTCTTCCTGCAAATAGAAAACGGCCGAATTCTGCAAATAAGTCTGGAACTCTTCATCAATTTGGTAGAAGTTGAAGGTGAGCATTATGTCAATGTAATCTCCTTCACTCAGCGCGTAAGCGACACCAGCAAGGCGGTCAAACGGCAATGCGGCTGCGACTTGTCCTTGCGGAATCAAAGATGAGGGGCCATATTTCTCTGTGCCAGCAATACGGGGGTCGTCGGCAAGCATACCTTCAGTAAATGTCTGTCCTTGAAATACATCACTGCGGGCAAATTTACCAACTACGTCGGCCAGATCGGTGATGACATTATCGTTGACGGATGTAGCTACCCGTTGCTCGAGGGTGATGTTGGGCGGTTGTCCAGGTGGGGGGTTCACATCGGCATCGGTGATGTAGTAGCCACGTTGGAAGGTCTGATTTGATACGACCACGCCTACCATATTTGGAAGTGGTGTTGATGGGGCAACGACAACAGCGGGTTCTCCGTTTCCATTCTCACCATTTTCATTTATGATAGCAACGGCATCTATCGTTGAATCTGATTGTTCGCTGCTACCAGATTGTGAGCGCATAAATAGATATATGCCCCCCGAACCAAGCAAGAGAACGATTATGAGTACAATTAGAATTGTGCGTCCCTTCATGTTTCCTTTCCCTTCGTAAGTTTCGTTTGGGTGCAACTTTATAAATTCAACAATTTAGTGGCACAATGGCTGCTTCTGTTGTGTCAAAATGCACCTGATTTCCAATACTATGTAAACTTAATATCAGGATTATCTTAGCATAGGTCAAGTGTGATAGCAAACGGCCGTTAAAAAAGATTGCGTTAATTTCAGGAGTATAACGGGGAAAACGGCCGTTAATTCCCCCTTCTTTTTCCAAAAACAAGCAACAGGAGGGCAAAAACGGCCGTTAATCCCAACAACCCCGCCATCCCCTTCTTTTTATCCGCTGCTGTTACCCCTTTTGCCACGACGGGCAAATTGTGCAACTCGGCCTTCGCTTGCTTCTGCACATCGGCAAACAAAGCAGGATCGTCCCGATAGCTTTGCGCCAATGCCATCTTTTCAGCCACCATCTCGGCCGTCACATATGCACCAAAACTGCGTAGATCAGCCAATCTGAACCAATGTTTGAGGAACAGATGGTAAATCTCTTTCACCCGCTCCATCGTGATGGCACGGCCGATGGTGTAATCTTCAAAACGCCCTTCCATCGCCAGCAGAGCCGTTTCAGCAAGGCAGGCGTATGCCGTTTTATCGGGCAGACCGATGTCAAAACCGTACTCCACGTCACCCGGAATAATCACCTCGCCACTTTCGATGACCAGTACGTCGGGGCGTAACGCTGCCTCCGCTTCGCTGATGTCGGTGGGGCGTGCCACATCGCAGATAACCATGCCCGGCTTACATTTGCTGATGTCCACGATGCGTTGCCCAAATGCAGATGTCGCTGTCACCAATAGATCACAGTCGCCCAAATAATCATTGGGGCGGGTGGAGATGACGACACGCGCTTCAGGTGTTTCGGCTTGGATGGTGCGCTTGAGTTCGATGAGCTTTTCTGGTTCACGACCAACCAGCACCACGTCAAAAATCGCTTGTGCCAACAGGCGCGAACAGACGGAGCCGATGGAGCCAGTCGCGCCGATCACCATCACCCGCCCGCGTGTCAGATCGTCCATTCCCATCATTTGCAACGCTTGTTTGGCTGATTCCAGCGTGACAGCGACGGTCAAGCTGTTGCCAGTGGTGATGGCGATGTTGCTGTTGTTGGCAACCGTCACCCCCGCGTCACCGACGACACTGGTGAACGCGCCTAATCCCATAATGCGTGCGCCGCGCCGTTCGGCCATGCGGGCGGCTTGAATTAAACGGCCGTATGTGAATTCAGGTTTGCGTGACAACATTTGGCGCGGGGTCAGCCCCAACGTGATGAGATACCCTTCCACCTTCTGCCCCGTCGTTGGCGACACAATGCCGCGCATACGAGACAAATACATCGGCCGAATCTGGGCGGCGATGAGTTCGATGAGCGGGTCGGGGAAAAAGCGCGTCCAGCGGAAGTTGGGATGGTTTTGTACAAATTTGACCGTCAAGGGGTGAATGACGAATGCAAATCGGTTGAGATCAGACTCTTCAACTTGCAACGGCAGCACCGTTGGTGTCCACTCCATTTGTGATAGTAAATCGAGGTAGGTGTCTTCTATTAAAGGCATGTCGGGATCGGGACGAACAGCGACGAACAACGCTTCCATCGTTGCCACCGACCAACGGCTGATTTCGCCTTCAATGAGCGCGGGCATTAGTGTGAGAAGTGTCGCCGCGCCGCGCTGCTGTAATTCTGCCACATCGGCAGGCGTGGCGTGATCAACAACGATGGTTTTATGTGCCAGCGAATGCGGCGCGTAGCGCAAAATAGCACCGATGTCGCCCGCCAATATGTCCGCCCACTCAAATGGTTCGGTGTAGCGCGGGGTGCTGGGCAAGCCAGGCTGCGGGCAAATACGACGGAAGGGGGCATCGTGCAGTTGCTCAAGGGTGCGAACGGCCGCTTTTTCCACTGTCACTTTTCGCCCCACGCCAGCCACAAATGGCAAGCCAAAATAAACGCCGGGATCGGCATAGCGTAAAGAGGGGGTGCGACGGGAGAGGGCGGCGGTCAGGCCGCGATGGTTCAATCCAGGAACCATGAGTATCCGTTTCTGGTTGAAGATGCCGGGATGTTCGCGTTCGGCGAGAATGACCGCCCAGCGTTCAAGGCCGGCACGCAGACCACATCCATCAACAACGGCCGTTTTCTGTGCCATCGTCGGTAAAAGTGAACCAATATCGTGGGGGCGACTGTTCATGCCCAGCCGTAACTCAGCGGGCATCCCTTCAAGGCCGATGGCATCGACCTGCCCATCATATTCCCGAATCAGCATGGCCGCTTTATCGCTATCGCCGCCGCAACCGACGCGCTCAATTTCAACATCATGCCCTAATATACGCACCGTTTCGCGGCTGCTTCCTTCATTTAGATGGATGACGGCTATCTTCTTCATTGGTTACTCCCTTTTTGGTGTCAATCTATAAAGAAAGG
>CAYSDT010000229.1:0-5391 GCA_964429835.1 uncultured Ardenticatenaceae bacterium
GCAACCGTAGCTGTGAATTTATTCGCCGTGTATAAAGGGTGGCGAATAACTAATGGGGTAAAGACCTGACAGGTTTCATCCAGACCTCTTGTTTTACACGAGTATCTTTAAAAAACCTGTCAGGTCTCCCCGAAATATTGAGAAGATACCTAACTGCATAAAAAAAGACGCTCCATTGGAGCGTCTTCTTCCATCTACATATATGCTGACAGTTGCATACCTACAACCCGCGTTCCCCGCGAATGTACGGAATACCCAGCGCGGCTGGTGCGCCTAATCGTTTCTTCATCGCCATTCTTGCGCCCAAAACCAATGCTAAAATGGTCAGCAAATAGGGGGTCATTTGCAAGAAAAAGCCGTAATTGGAGTTGATGTACAGCGGATTGGTGAAGCCCAAAATAACGGCTGGCCCTTGTAAATCCAAGATGCCGCGTCGCAGTGCGCCGAACAGATACCCGCCAACGGCCGCACGAATCGGATTCCATTGGGCGAAAATAACCAACCCAATCGCAATCCATCCCTGCCCCGATGTAGTTTGTGCGCTATACCAGCCGGGCGAAACGGACAGACTAATCGTCGCCCCTGCCAAGCCAGCCAATGCGCCGCCAACAAACACATAAAAATAGCGCAAACGATAGACGTTGACTCCCATCGTGTCTGCGGCTGATGGCTTTTCGCCGATGGCACGCAGGTGCATTCCTGGTCGTGTTTTGTTGATGTAATACCAAACGAGTGGGACGAAAAGGTAGCCAAGATAGACTAATGCGCTTTGTCGTGTAAAAAATGCGCCGCCAATAATGGGGATGGCGGACAAGCCAGGAATGGTAAATGTGGGGATGAGGGCTGGGTTTTGTCCCGTCAACCCCTCGCCCAAGACCAACGCCAGCCCTGTGCCTAAAAAGGTAAGCGACAGGCCGCTGACCACTTGATCAGCTTGAAAATGGATGGTGACGAGGCCGTGCGCCATGCTTAACGCGCCGCCAGCCGCCATCGCTGCTGCCAACCCAATCCATGGACTGCCCGACGATAATGAAACGGAGAAGCCCGCCATCGCCCCCATGAGCATCATTCCCTCCACCCCGAGATTAAGAATACCCGCCCGCTCGGTGAAAATTTCACCAATCGCTGCAAACAACAAAATTGTACCGGTCGCTAATCCTGCGTGTAGAATGATAACTGGGTCCATGATGTCTCCGTTGTTAATCCAGACCTGACAGGTTTCCGAAAACCTGTCAGGTCTGGATTAACATTACAAATTAAACTTAATGTTAATCACATCGCCATCTTTGACGATGTAGGTTTTTCCTTCTTGCCGTAGTTTGCCCGCGTTGCGTGCTTCGGCCAAACTGCCGAGTGTGATGAGGTCATTGTAACCAACCGTTTCGGCGCGGATGAAGCCTTTCGCCAAATCGGAATGGATGGTGCCGGCCGCTTTAACGGCATTTGCCCCTTTTTCAACTGTCCACGCCCGTACTTCGTCTTCGCCGACGGTAAAAAAGGATTGCAAGCCCATCAGTTCATAGTTGAGGCGCACCACTTTGTCGAGACTGAGTTCGGTCACGCCGTACTCTTCCATGAACATTTCCAGCGATCCATCATCGCCCGATTCGGTGTCGTCAGCGGCACTGATTTGGGACAGTTCCATCTCTAATTTGCCGCGCAAATTGGTGACGACGGTGAGGTTGTGATCGTAATCGGGGGCGAGTTCGTCTTGGTCGTCGCCGATGTTGAAAACGACGAGAGTCGGTTTGAGGGTGAGGAAGCCGTAGCCGCGTAATCCTTTTAGCTGTTCTTCGGTGAGATCAAGGTCGCGTAACGGCCGTTCTTCTGATAATCCCTCATACAAAACTTCAAACAAGTCGGCTTCCGTCTGCGCTGCCGCCTTATCGCTTTTGTATGCGCCGCGTGCCAGCCCATTTTTCAACTTGTCCAGCCGCTTTTCGACCGTATCGAGGTCGCTTAACAGCAGTTCGATGTCTAATGTTTCCAGATCGCGCATCGCGTCGACGCTGCCATCCATGTGCGGCACAAGTTCGCTTTCAAAAGCGCGGACAACATGAACAAATCCATCCAGCCCAGAGAGATGGTTGATGAGTTCGCCGCTGATGCTGCTTCCTTTTTGCTCGCTTTTTTTGAGGCCGCCCACGTCGGTGTAGGTAATGCGGGCGTAGATGGTTTTCTTGGGGTTGAACATGGCGGAGAGGGTGTCGATGCGGTCGTCGCGTACATCAACAACGGCCGTTAATACATCAAACCGCCCGCCCATACTTTGCCCCGTTGGCGCGTCGCCGCGTGTGAGTGCGTTAAAAATTGTAGTCTTGCCCGAACTGGGCAAGCCGATAATACCTAGCTTCATTCTTTTATCCTTTTTTCAAAATTGTATGGTCGAAAGTATAACGCAAAGCGTTGATTGCGTGTATAGCAACACATGAGAAGCAGGGCGATTGCATACCCGCCCGACCCCGTGATCGTTTTCGTGATCGAAAATCGAAAAAACCGATCACGAAAACGATTACGAACAACGATCACGATTGTCGTAACGCATAAATAGCTTCTGGCTTGACAATTATGTCAAGTTTTCGTTGTCAGAATGTAACATCTCAATAACTTGGGGTAAAGACCTGACAGGTTTCATCAAGACCTCTTGCTTTGCACGAATATCTTCGAAAAACCTGTCAGGTCTCCCCGAAATATTGAGAAGATACGTCTAGCATTAAAAACGGCCGTTTCCACCCCAGGTTCATAAAGAAACAAAGCGATCAGCGCAAGACACAACCGTGCATCCTCATGCTGTGCCAACCCCGCAATCAATTCTTCCGAGGATAATGGTTGTGGCTTTTGCTCAACATGGTCATCCACAAAAAAATGCAAACCGCGTCTGGATAATTCGGCTGATAAATTAGCAGGGCTGGTGTTCATACCGTTAGTATACCCTATCGCCACCCCACTTTTCTCGATACTCAAAAGATTATAAGTCACTTGAAAGCCTTTCGAGCGTATTCACCCAGTCGGAAAAATGGCGACAGGTTTCTTTAAGAAAATTAATTCCATTTACGCCTGCAATAAATGAACCGACATTTGCTTTGTCATATTCTGGAATAACCTTCTCAATCCTTCTACTGGGAGCAGTATCATACCCATCATTGATAAGTTCTGAATTTCCCCCCTTATCCGCCAATACTTTTTGTAAACTCTTGATCGCAGCCGTATGATCAAAATACTCATGCTCAAGATTTGCAGGATTTGCCAGCACAAGAGCCTCAAATTCATGCAGTTGAATGTACGGCACAAACCGAGAATCGCCGATGTCATTCTGTAATGCGTTCTCTAAAATTTTGACCTGCTGATAAGGGTCTTTGATCGCTTTTGCTTCCAAATACGCGGGGAAATTATCTGGCAATCCATAAAGATCAAACATCGTGGTAAAGCGGGACTCTGGATGTTTGTCTTCTTTTAACCACAGTTGAATGTCGTTTCTAGCTTTTTCATAATTAATAAGCCCGCCACGATAAAACTTGCGTTGGCGTTTGTCTCGGCTTGTCATCACCCGTCTAACGTCAGTTGATATTTGAAATTTGCCAAGATGTGCTGCTAAACTCCCCCTGACAAACTTTTCTTCAGTATGCCCTTCTGCGATGATGTGCAACCGAATGAATTTGCTCATGGTTGCCCCCCGATGACATTTTTCTCCCAAAGTTCACTCATGCTGTACTGCTCAAGCCAATCGGTTAATTTTTCTTCATCTAATGCTTTGAATTCGCTGCAACGATTATCAGCATTGCGTTCAACAATTACGATATTCTTGGGTTCAAATTCATCAACCAAACGCGGGGATTGGGTTGCTAGTACAATCTGGCAATGTTGGCTTGCAGTTTTTATCATTCCCGCAAGTATAGAGATAGCAGAAGGATGTAAACCCAGTTCGGGTTCATCAATAATGATTACGGAAGGCAATGTTGCGGGAGGCTGGAGCAGCAGAGTTGCAATCGCTATAAAACGTAAAGAGCCATCAGAAAGTTGATGCGGCCCAAATAAATAATCTGAGCCAATCTCTCTCCAATTCAGCATAATTTGATTTTCGTTAAGCCTTAATGGTGCTAATTCAAAATCGCTAAATTGGGGCATAATTTGTTGAATATAGCGAACAATTCGACGATAATATCTTTCACCATCAGCACTATTCTTCATCGCATAAAGATAAGCGGCCAAATTCCCCCCGCTGCCATAAAGAAACCGATTATCATTGATGTATCCTTTATTCTTAATCCTTGCTTCTTTGGAAGTGTCGTGAAATTGGAAAGCTTGACAATTCTTTAACAGAGAGAACAGGACACGGGCAGTTTTTGCATCAGGGTTCTTTATTTCTTCGGGCAAACCCGCTTCTTTTTGTCCAATGGCTAACGTTCGCTCGTATGGGTTTTCCCGTTCTCGATATTGATAACTAAATGTTTCATCTGTGAAAATGAGCGTGTCACCAGCTGCATGAGCCAAGCTAAATTTATAAATATCGGTTACGTCAGGGTTGTTGAATTCAATCTCGGCCGTGATGCGTGTCGTTTTGCTGGAACCATAATGTAAAAATGCCTCCGTAGAGCCATTTTCACCAATATACCGTCGAAGTGCATTTGTCATCATATGGTTAAGCATCTGAAAAAATGAAACCAGATTGCTTTTCCCCGATCCGTTTGCACCTAGCAGCACGGTAATATCCCCAAACTGTATAGTCTGTCCTTCTGGATGGATGGATTTGAAACCGCCGAGTGTAATACGGCTTAGTTTTAGTCGGTTCTCTGTGATCATAATTCCAATGTCCTTAATCAGCTAATAAGTGAACTCCATTCGATCATACCCCTCTGGTTTAATTGTAACAATAAAGAGAGGCGCATCTTCAAGATATGTCCCACTTTAGATGAGTGCGCCGCACCCTGCTGATGAGGGAAAAACGGCCGTTATTCGTGAACGGGTGTATTGGTTGACGGATATTCTCAATTATCCGTCGGATTGGCGGGTGTTGGGGGAATAACGGGAATAAAAAAGTGGGATACACTTTGAAGGTGCATCCCACTTGATACAGGTTTACTGCTCTAAAATCGCTTACGCCACTGACCCCAATCCCAATGCTTCCAGCCGTTGCGAATCATCTTGAAGCGCAACACGGGCGATGGTACGAAACGCACTGTACCACTCATCAAGCGTGTCCAGTGCGGCATTCCGCTCTCTGGTTGCATTTTGCGCCTCAGATTTTTCTTGCTCTTGATCCGCATCAAGGTCGGCAAGATGAGAAACGGCCGTTTGTGCATCTGCCAGCACCACGTCCGTGATGTTATACGTCGTCAATGCTGTGATTACATCAGGGTTTCTTCGTGCATTCTTATAAAACACCCCCGCTTG
>CAYSDT010000230.1:0-5365 GCA_964429835.1 uncultured Ardenticatenaceae bacterium
GACATCGAATTTATGCCTACAGGCGAAAGCCCGTTGCGCTCACACGCAGGCTTTTTGAACACGACTTGCCCCACCTGCGGCAAGCCCGCCACCCGCGAAACGGACACGATGGACACGTTTATGTGTTCAAGCTGGTATCAATATCGCTACCTGAGTCCACATTATGACAAAGCTCCCTTCGACCCCGAAGAGGGCGCGTATTGGCTGCCCGTTGACCAGTACACAGGCGGCATCGAACACGCGACGATGCACCTGATTTACACCCGCTTCTTCACCAAAGCGATGAAAAAGATGGGATTGGTCGATTTTGATGAGCCGATGATCAATCTGCAAAATCAGGGGATGGTGTTGGGAACAGACGGCGATAAAATGTCGAAATCGCAGGGCAACACTGTTGCACCTGATGATTTGGTCGAGAAATATGGCGCGGATACGGTGCGCGTGTATTTGATGTTCTTCACCAAATGGGAGCAGGGCGGCCCGTGGAGCTACGATGGTATTCGCGGCCCAGAACGCTTTTTGCAGGATTTATGGAAGGTGGCAACGGCCGTTTATACCCCCAAGAAAGTAGACAAAACAGCGACGCGCAATTTGCGCCGCAAAACCCATCAAGTCATTCGCAAAGTGTCGGGTGATATGGAAGATTTTGCCTTCAACACGGCCATCGCGGCGATGATGGAGTTGCGGAATATGCTGATTGCGGCGCAAAAAGCGGGCAATGTTTCCGTTGAAGCGTGGAATGAGGCGATTGATAATTTCCTGTTGCTGCTGTCGCCCATCGCCCCCCACATTACCGAAGAGTTGCGGACGCGGCGCGGCGGCGAAGGCAGCATCCATCAAGCAGAATGGCCGACATGGGATGATGCGGTTGCCAAAGAGGATGTGATCGTTGTGCCTGTGCAGATTAACGGCAAGTTGCGCGATAAGTTGGAAGTGGCGGCTGGCACATCGAGTGAGGAGTTGGAACGGCTGGCGTTGGCTTCGGAACGGGTGCAGTTGCATCTGGAAGGGAAGCCGCCGCGTAAGGTGATTGTTGTGGGAAACGGCCGTTTGATCAATATCGTTAAATAGGAATAACCAAGATATAGCGGAAGAATGGTTCACTCTCGCAGGAGTGAACCATTCTGGAGCGGGGTAAGTTGGTTTGGCCGCCGCTCCAGAGTGGTTCATTCTTCCAGAATGAACCACTCATCGCTGTTTCTATATGGAGATAGCTATGTTTACAAGAGAATTAGGCCAATACGAAACGGCCGTTTCCCAATCAATAACCCATTTACAAGAAAATAAAATTATGGAACGCATCCACGCCCGCGATTATACCGTGTGGCGGCCAACGCCCGATGAAATCAGCAATCGGTTGGGGTGGCTGGACGCGCCCGCGCAGATGGCGGATGAAATTGAGCGGCTGACCGCTTTCGCGGCGGGGGTGATGGCTGACGGCTTCACCGACGTGATGCTGTTGGGCATGGGCGGCTCCAGTTTGGCTCCGGAAATGTTCGCCAAGATATTTGGCGCGGATTGTGACGGCTTGCGCTTGCAAATTCTGGACACGACTGACCCCGACGCGGTGCTGGCACATGCGCGGCGGCTGGATGTGACCAAAACGCTGTTCATCGTGGCGACCAAATCGGGCGGCACGGCCGAAACGCTGTCGGGGTTTGCTTATTTTTACAATTTGGTGGCGGCGACGGTGAGTTTGGAACTGGCGGGCAAACATTTTGTCGCCATCACCGATCCGGGCAGTAAATTAGTGACGATGGCTGAAAAGTACGGCTTCCGCGACGTGTTTTTGAACGATCCCAATGTGGGCGGACGCTACTCCGTCTTGACCTTTTTTGGACTCGTACCCGCCGCTTTAATCGGGATGGATGTGGCGCGGTTGGTGCAGAACGCGATAGCGGCGGGTGATGCAGATGGCCTTGAACTCGGTTGTGTGATGGGGGTGTTGGCAGAAGCTGGGCGTGACAAATTGACCTTTGTCCTGCCTGACACCATCGCCCCGTTTGCTGATTGGGCAGAACAATTGGTGGCAGAAAGTACGGGCAAAGAGGGCAAGGGGATATTGCCCGTCGTGGGCGAGCAGGTGGGCGATGATTCCGTTTATGGGAGTGATCGCTTGTTTGTGCAGTTTGTGTTGGCGGGGGAAGATGGGGGCGCATTGCCCGCAGGTCAGCCTGCGATTCGGATTGAATTGGATGATGTGTACGCGCTGGGCGGGCAGTTTATGGTGTGGGAGTTGGCAACGGCCGTTTGCAGTCATATCCTCGATGTGCAACCCTTCGACCAGCCAAATGTGGAGTCGGCAAAGATAATGGCGCGGCAGATGATCACTGCGTACATGGAGACGGGCGCATTGCCGCCAGCGGACACCGTGCCATTTTCAGCGACGGCGATGGATGAATTTTTGGCTGATGTGAAGGCGGGTGATTACATCAGCTTACACGCTTATGTGCCGGCGACTGTGGGGATGACGGCTGCTTTAGCCACTGTCCAGCAACAATTACGCAACCGGTACAAAGTCGCCGTCACCGTCGGTTATGGGCCGCGCTTTTTGCACTCAACGGGGCAATTGCACAAGGGGGATGGGGGCAATGGATTCTTTATACAAATGATTTCCGCGCCCGTGCAGGACGTGGCAATTCCTGATGAGGCGGGCAATTTTGCCTCGTCAATGAGCTTCGGCACGCTGAAAGCGTCTCAGGCGATGGGGGATGCGGCGGCGTTGCGTGATGCGGGGCGGCGGGTGATTAGCTTTGAGGGAACTTTTGAATAATGGGTAATCACATGAGATTATCTCCAACCCTAAACGATGGGGGCTGATGCAAACGGCCGTTTTCCATCCATCTCACCTGCAAAAAAACAGAACGCGGATGGGGCGGATTTAGCGGATAAACGCGGATAAAATTATGGGTATCATAACGAAACCATTTGATGTGGCCGAACATCTGGAAACAAACAGTGACATCTTGGAATTTCTGGAAGAGGCATTATCTACAGGCAGTGCATCTGATTTTATTCACGCATTAAATACGGCGGCCAGAGCCAGAGGCATGAACGATATTGCTAAACAAGCAGGAGTAACCCGCGCCACGTTATATAACTCACTATCTGCTGATGGGAATCCCCGATTTGAAATGATAAAAAAGGTCATTGGTACTTTTGGCGGGGAGTTGGCAATTGTTAACCATTGAGTTTCTGATATAGAACGGCCGTTTTCCCCACCTCCTCTCATTCACAAAACAAACAATAGAACGCAGATGACGCAGATTTAACGGATGAACGCAGATTTTTTATCCTGAAAATCCGCATAATCCTGAAAATCTGCGTCTTATTTCCCCCACCCTCCCTCATCCACAAAACAAACACTGGGAAGCAAACGGCCGTTTTCCCACTCGCAAGATAACAACGAATGAAGAAAGAAACGAATAGAAAGTGCGTTTCCCATTCGTTCCTTTCTAAATTCGTTATCAGCATCAGCAAACGGCCGTTTTATATGCTATACTTAGCCACAGAATTGCAGTAACCATCGACAAGGAACTGAAATATGCGGTTATATCTTGATACTTGTTGCTTTAATCGTCCATACGATGATCAAAGTATGCTTACAATACGGCTTGAAACAGAAGCCAAATTACATATTCAAAGTGCGATCTATTTTGGACAATATGCGTTAGGTTGGTCGTATATACTTGATTACGAAAATGCGGCCAATCCATTTGAAGAACGACGCACCGAAATTCAAAAATGGGAAGATATTGCTGATATTTATACAGTAGAGACACCAGCGATTTTAATTATGATGGAACAACTTATTATTGCAGGCATCAAACCCAAGGATGCGTTGCATATTGCTTGTGCTAAGGAGTTGAATTGTCAATATTTCCTGACAGTTGACAAGGGTATTTTGAAGAAAGCCAACTTAATCGCTCAAATACAAATTTTGACTCCAATTGATTTTGTAATTGAACAAGGATTTTGATAATGATAAATGGAATGAAAGTAGATACAGAAATAAAAGTATTGGGTTTTCAAATTTTGACGCAATATCTAGGATTGGTGGAGGCAGAGCGGTTTATTTCGCTGATTCAGCGTGAGAAATTTGATTATACGCAATGGCAGCAAACGCTTTTTGCTGGTTTAAGCGGGGAAGAGATCAGCCGCCAAGCCATGAATTTTCATAAGCAAAAATCTAGTCGGTCGGCGGAACTGGTCGCTTAAAATTGCCGTTTCCCACCAATTCCTCACTCATAAAGATAAGCACGGGATAAATGGGGGACGCTGATACGGTCAAAAGATAATTTTTATCCGTATCAGTGTCCTAACGATAAACGGCCGTTTTCCCCACCATCTCTCATCCATAAAACAGACACGGAAAACAAACGGCCGTTTCCCCCACCATCTCTCATTCACAAAACAAACACGGGGAAGTAAACGGCCGTTTTCCCCACCCCCTCTCTTCTACAAAACAAACGGCAGTTTCCCCTCTTCCTGTTTAATTTTGGTTTTTTAAGGATTATCAAGATAAACAATGGTATAATGGTGACATGCCTGCACGAGATGTTTTACACCAAGTTGTCAAAGATGCGCTGATTCGGGACGGATGGATAATTACTGACGATCCTCTTACCATTGCGTTTGGAGCGCGTCGAGTCTATGTAGATTTAGGCGCGGAGCGTTTGCTTGCAGCAACAAAAGGAACGCAAGAAATTGCAATAGAAGTGAAAAGCTTTGTCGGCGCATCGCCCGTTTACGATTTAGAAAGAGCTATTGGTCAATATGCCGTTTATAAAAGTTGGATAGCGCGTGTAGAACCAGATCGTCTTTTATATCTTGCTGTAGATGCTGTCATATTTAATGAACTGTTTCAAGATATTTCTGGACAAGTTTTGTTGATAGATTATGACATCAAACTGATTGTGGTAGATTCAGAACTGGCGGAGGTTGTAAAATGGATAAATTAGATCGATATGCAATTTTAATTAAAGATATATTAACCAAAGATGCTCGCTTTAAGCCATCTCATGGAGATATTGAACCAGTTTTACAATTTGATGATCAACGGCGTAGTTACCAATTAATGTATATTGGTTGGGATGGATATCGTCGTGTTCATGCGCCGATTCTTCATCTTAGACTACATAATGATAAAATATGGATTGAGCATGACGGTACAGAAGAGGGCGTTGCTACAACTTTGGTGAATGATGGTGTCCCTAATCAGGATATTGTGCTGGCTTTTCATGCAGAATCCAAACGTAAATATACAGAATTTGCTGTCACATAATCCGAACCTCATCACCAGCAAACGGCCGTTTCCCCACCCCCTCTCATTCACAAAACAGACACAGGGAACAAACGGCCGTTT
>CAYSDT010000231.1:0-5364 GCA_964429835.1 uncultured Ardenticatenaceae bacterium
AAACGGCCGATTTCTTACTTGGATATCGGGCGCTAATACCTTCAATTTCTTTTGCGTATTTTTCTGCAATCAAAATAAACTCCGTTTCGAATCTAATGTCATACCCGCGTAGGCGGGTATCCATCTTCTTCGTAGTCATAGATTCCCGCCTTCGCGGGAATGACAACTGTGATTATCTGTCAATCTCGCCTAACACGATGTCGGCCGAGCCGATGAGTGCTACCAAGTCAGCCATGAACACGCCCTTGCCTATCACTGGCAACGAGGCCAGATTAACGAAGGATGGGGTGCGGAAATGGGCGCGGGCTGGTTTTGCTGTACCATCACTGCGTAAATAACAGGCGAATTCGCCACGCGGCGATTCTACGCTTTGGTAAACCGATCCAACGGGCGGGCTGAACCCTTCCGTCCATAATTTAAAATGATGGATGACAGCTTCCATGCTGGTACCCAACTCGCTGCGCGGCGGCGGCACAATTTTATGGTCGTCGATATTGATAGGGCCGTCGGGCAATTTCTCTATCGCTTGCTCAATGATGCGGAGGCTCTCTGTCATCTCTTCGACGCGGCAACGATAGCGGGCGTAAATGTCACCTTCTGTGCGTACTGGGACGTTAAAATCGTAATTTTCGTAGCCGCAGTACGGCCACATTTTACGCACATCAAAATCAACGCCAGAAGCACGCAAATTCGCGCCCGTCAATCCCCAAGATTCTGCATCTTCGGCGGAAATAACGCCTACGCCAATCGTGCGATTGACAAAGATGGGGTTGTTTTTGAGCAATGCTTCGTAATCTGCAATTTTTGCGGGGAAAAAGTCGAGGAAGTGCTTAACGGCAGGAATAAACCCATCGGGTAAGTCGCGCCACAAGCCGCCTGGTCGAATATAACTGGTCATCATCCGTTGCCCTGCGACCATTTCAAACAAGTCAAGGATATATTCGCGTTCGCGGAAAGCATAGATGAAGACATTCATCGCCGCCATGTCCAGTGCGTGCGTACCAAGCCACACGAGATGGCTGGCGATACGGGAAAGCTCTGAAAGCATGACGCGGATCACTTGCGCTCGCGGCGGGGCTTCGATGTCCAGCAATTTTTCAATTGCCAAGATGTAGCCGAGATTATTGGTTGTGGGTGATAGATAATCCATGCGGTCGGTCAGCACCAAGCCTTGCAAGTATCGCTTGGATTCCATCGTTTTTTCAACACCTGTGTGCAAAAAGCCGATATCGGGTGCAAGGTTGACGACGATTTCACCGTCAAGTTCAACCAGCAGGCGCAAAACGCCGTGCGTGCTGGGATGCTGCGGCCCCATACTGAGAAGCATATGCTCTTCGGGGTCTTCAATCTCCATCCGTGTGCCGACTTTGGCGCGTAACTCTTCGACGGTTAGCTCTTGGATGCTGTCGCTATGGGTTCGCATCGTGTAGGTGTCATCGGTGACGCGCCGTCCGTGCAATTTTTTGTCGTTGATTTCTTCCCAATTAAAGGAGAATTGCACTTCTTCGTACCCAAGCGGGTAATCTTTACGCAGTGGATGCCCTTGCCAATCTTCGGGCATGAACAAGCGGCGCAAACTGCCGTTACCAGCAAAAACGATGCCCATCAAATCCCATACTTCCATCTCTAACCATGTACCAACTTTCCATACTTTACCGACGGTGCGCGGCCCTTTTTCGGGGTCGGCGACGGCAACGCGGAGGCGAAGGCGGTGTTTAGTTGAGAGGGAGTAGATGTGATAGTTGAGGACGAATCGGGGCGCGTCGGGAGCGGCAGAGGGATCGTTTAGATAATCATCGGCGACGATATCGGAGATGAAGGTGTATTGCAGATCGGGATCGTCGTGTAGAAGTTGGCAAACTTTTTGGAGAAATTTGCTTTCTATGATCAGCGTCTGTTCGCCGCGATGGTCGTCTGTGCCTTGAATTGCTTTGGGGAAAGCGGCTTCGATTTTTTGTATAACCAGTTGATCTTGTTTCATAAGTACAAAATAGATTTTAGAGTGGTTCACTCCTACGAGAGTGAACCACTCTAAAATCTATGCCCAATGGTCTAACTTTTCGGTGCGAATTTTTTCGTGGAGGGTCATAATGCCGTTGAGAAGGGCTTCGGGACGAGGTGGGCAACCTGCGATGTACACATCGACGGGTACGATTTCGTCTACACCTTGTACGACGGCGTAATTATTGAAGACTCCACCAGAGGAGGCGCAATCGCCCATGGCAATTACCCATTTGGGTTCTGACATTTGGTCGTAGAGACGACGAAGGACGGGTGCCATTTTGCGCGACACGCGACCAGCAACGATCATGAGATCGGATTGGCGTGGTGAGGGGCGCATGAGTTCCATGCCGAAGCGGGAAGCGTCATAGTGAGCCGATTGGCTTGCCATCATTTCAATGGCGCAACAGGCGAGGCCAAAAAGGATCGGCCACATGGCGTTTGTGCGACCCCAATTTACTAAATCTTCGAGGCGGTAGGTAACTACACCCATATCGCCCATTTTTTGTTCTACTCCCATTCGAGAACTCCTTTTTTCCAGACCCACACATCACCAAGAATAAACATGACCATGAAGATGAGCATGACGGCGAGGCCGTATAATCCGAGTTGACGGAAGGTGATTGCCCACGGTACGAGCAAGATAATATCTACATCGAACAGGATAAAGAGAACAGCGATGCGATAGAATTTAATTGATAGACGGCGTTGCCCTTGTCCAATCGGTGCCATACCAGATTCGTATGCTTCGGCTTTGCGGGCAAACGGCCGTTTCGGTCCCAAGTTCAGCGATGCTATTGGCAAAAAGAACGCGAAAAACAGCGCAATGCCAAGCAATACGGCGATGGGTAAATAGTCGTTGATTAGTTGTTGTTCCATATTAAAAAGTATCCAATCTCAAAGATTAAGGGATAATTAAAAAGCGTGTACATTTTATCACAAGCGATGGGGACGGCAAAGCATGGGAGCGGCGCGAATTTGAAATTATGACAAACGGCGGGGGAATTTATGACAATTGACTATGACGGGCGGGGAACGCAAAACGGCCGTTTCCCCCATCCCCTTGACTATACATATATATAGAAGAGAGCGGGAAAAACGGCCGTTTTAATTGGCTTGAGTATTGGACGATCCAGCGGGTTGCCCACACATCGTTACTTGATGACAATTTCCTCTTCTTCGTCGAAAAAGTTCGCTTTTGCCGATGGTTCATCCACTTCTGGCATCACAATCGCCAGAATGATGTAGATCAACACGCCCCAGCCGCTGGCTAATGCCAACAAGACAAAGAGTAAGCGAACCAACACGGGGTCAATGTTCAAATAGTTGGCAACACCCGCCGCCACACCAAATATCATTCTGTCATCACGCACACGTACTAATCGTTTATCTGTCATTTCATCATCTCCATTACACTTTTATGGTTTATTTAACCATTTAATTTGGGTGTATTTCATTTCAGTTGGCTGGCGAATAAATTCGCGCCTACGGTTGCAAAGTCGGCCTTCGCCGACTGAGGTCTAGTCAATGAAACACACCCATTTAATTTTCTCTTGATGTAAGCCCATACGCAGGAATAAATGAAAAGGTTGCACGGGTTGAAACGCAGAGATTAGAGATCGAGATAGGAAAATTGTCCTCTTTTCGCCCCCCTGTGAAACACATCACAGCGAACAGGTCGGGAATCAAGTATTGTATAGGTATAGACGGATAGAATTTATTGATAGCGTTAGAAATAGAGGACTTTATCATGATTATCAGCATGTTTTTGGCACATTTGATTGGCGATTATATTTTGCAGTGGGACAGTTTGGCCGCATGGAAAGGGCGCGAATTAAAAGGGGTGTTAGCACATGGAATGATCGTTACCATCGTCACCTTTTTGTTCATATTGCCCTTTGAGCCATTGTGGATTGAGGGGGCGTTGTTCATTTGCACGGCGCATATTTTGATTGATACGTCACAGTTGTACATCAAGCCACCCATCGCCCCCTTGTTGCGATTTGGGCTAGACCAACTGGCACATTTCACCGTCATCATTATCGCCCTTGTGTGGGGTGGGTATGTGGAGGTGGGGAATTTGACGGGGCAATTAACGGCCGTTCTTCAAAATGATCGCGTGTGGATTATCCTGCTCGGCTACGCCTTCATCACCATGCCCGTTTGGGTCATCATCAAATTTTTAGCGTATGGATTGGTGAAGGGTGCGCCGCCCGATTTCGGCGGCACGAACAAATATGTGGGCATTATGGAGCGGTTGTTAATCGCAACATTTGTGGCGATGGGTCAGTTTTTGCTCGTGCCGCTGGTGACGCTGCCCCGCTTGGTGGCGGAGTGGCCGTCAGTGAAAAAGGGAGAAACGGCCGTTTATCTCACAGAACTACTCGCCAGCATTTACATGGCCGTCATCATTGGCTTGCTGCTAACAATTATATAAAGACAGAGACGGAAACGGGGTAACACCTCAATAAATCGCAGAAAAGACCTGACAGGTTTCACCAATACCTTTTGTTTTACACGACTATCACAAAAAAACCTGTCAGGTCTCCCCCGAAATATTGAGAAGATACGAAACTGGAGACAAAATGAGCCATTTTCTACAAAGCACACCACTATTTAAGGGATTGAGCGACGGCAATTGTAAAGCCATCATTTGGCAATTGACGTTGCGCCAATACGCGGCCAAGTCGTCCATTTTTTATCAGGGGGACGATGGCAACAGCCTCTATTTGGTGAAATCGGGGCAAGTGCGGATTTTCATCAACAGCAGCGATGGGTCAGAAACGTCGGTGATTTTGTGCGGGCAACCGGGTCAAATTTTCGGCGAATTGGCGGTGATTGATGGGTTGACACGCTCGGCCAGCGCGGTGGCTTTGACAGAAACGGCCGTTTACACCATAGATCGCAATAATTTCCAACACCTGATGAAGCAATACCCCATCGTTGCCCTCAATTTTATGGGCATTCTCAGCAAAAAAGTGCGCTACAACACCAATCAGATGGACAGTTTTGCCTCGATGGACATCGGGCAGCGATTAGCGCGTAAATTGTTGGAATTGGGACAGGATTATGGAACGGCCGTTGATGGTGGTGTACGCATCAATGCACCGCTCACACAAGGCAATCTCGCCAGCCTTATTATTGCCACGCGGGAAAGCATTAACAAAGCTCTCAAACTCTTTCGTCACGAAGGATGGATTGCAACACGGCAAGGGCGTATTGTTATTTTGGATACAGTGGCGTTGAAAGGGCAGGCGAGCGGGTGAATTTTCATAATCTATCGGTTGACTCTACTGAAAAAAGGTGTCGAAACCCAAAAGTTCAACTTTTTGTCTCGACAGGATTTATGCCTTATTGGGTAAA
>CAYSDT010000232.1:0-4142 GCA_964429835.1 uncultured Ardenticatenaceae bacterium
CACGCGCTGTTTATCATGTAAACGGCCGTTTTTCGGTATGATGGGTGGAGATAGAGTACAAAGCGCAGAGATAGAGGCAGAATCATGGAATTCAAAGACAAAACATACACCGTGCAAGGGCAAGAAATTCACGCCGTGCAAGTTGGCGATCCAAGCCGTCAGGTTGCCCTGATGATTCATGGCTGGTCTAGTTCCTGGTACGCCGTTAAACCGATGATGGAACTGCTGTCCCAGCGTTTCCACTGCGTCGCGGTGGACTTGCCCGGCTATGGCGAGTCGCCACTATTTGAAGAACGCCCGACCATCCCCCGTTATGCTGAAATGATGGCCGACCTCATCGCCCAAATCAGCGATAGCCCCATCGTGTTGGTGGGACATTCGATGGGGGGCATGATTGGGATCGAGTTGGCGTTGCGCCACCCGATTTTGGTGGAGCGCATGGTGCTGTTGAATCCGACGATAAGCGGCCGTTTATCCACATCCATCCGCCTTCTCATCACCCCCGTTTTTTATTTAGAGCGCGTTCCGCTGCTGAACATCATCGTTCACGGGCTGGAAAAAACAATTGTCGGCTTGACAGATTGGCTCATGCGCCCCGTTTCGTTTGCCGAACGCACCAGCATCACAGAGGAAGATTACAAACATATTCGCGGCGATGCCCGTCGCCCCGGCCAAACACGGGCGCGGGTCGAATGTTATATCGCCATGCGCGATAACGATTTGAGCGAACGCATAAGCCAAATCGAAACGCCCGCGCTTATTTTATGGGGCGCGGAAGATAACACCGTGCCATTGCGCGATGCTGGCGTAGTCGCCGATTTATGGCCGCAGGCAGATTTACGCATTATTCCAAACGCAGGCCATTGGCCGCATTTTGAAACACCAGAAATTACGCGCCGTCAGGTATCCGCCTTTTTGGGATTGCCGCGCTCCAGTGATGGCTTGTATAAACCCGTGGGCGATGGCGAATTGGTGCAAATTCGTGAAGCGGCACAATTTTTAGCCCATTCGGCCGTTGGCGATAATTTGAACATGGCACAGCGCACGCGGCTGGCGGCACAATGTCGCCATCGCACATTTGACGCAGGTGAAACCATCGCCCACGCTTCGGATACGGGGCAGGAACTGTTCATTATTCAGGGCGGCACGGTTGAAGTGTGGAAAGACCCCGATGCGTTGACCCCCGAACAGCATGAACATGAGTCGATCTCACTGGTGACGACGTTGCGGCCGGGACAAATCACGGGCGAATTGGGTATGTTGGATCAGGGCAGTCGCAGTGCAGATTTGATTGCTGGTGATGATGGGGCGACGATTTTAGTTCTCGACCGTGACCGTTTGTTGACGCTGTGCGAGGATGATGCGGTGCTTGGCACGCGCTTGTTATGGAACATTGCCACGGCGATGTCGCGGCGGGTACGGTTTATTTTGTGGCAACTGTCGCGGGCGGAAGAGGAAAAAATAATGAATAATGAACAATTAACAATTAACAATTAATGGGAAGTCCAACTGTGTTCAGAGCAGGGGTTTCTCTTTTTATCTTTACCATCATTGCCATTGTTTTAATTTTAACGGGTTGGTTTGACCCGCAACCCTACGGGGAATTGGCGTGGAAACGGCCGTTATTCCCGATTACCGCTTCTGCGCGTAGCGAGCGGATTGTGTGGGTGGATGAGGAAGTTGACGGGGTGTTTTCTGTGCGATTAACGGCCGTTTTTGCCGAAGGCAACCCCGACAGTCGTTACGGTCTCCTACTAGACGATCTCAGCATCATTATTTCCCCCACAGGGTACGCCGCCATCGAACAGGGCGGGGCGGTGATTGTGCCGTATGCTCCTTTTACTCATGTGCATCGTGATGATGTGAATGAAATTTGGGTTGATGTGGACGGGGAAGCTGTTACTGTGCGCTTAAATCGGGAACTGTTTTGGCAGGGGGAAGCGGTGGCGGCGGGTGAGATTGGGGTGGTGGTGGAGAATTTTGGGGATAGTGGAGCTACTGTTGATTTTCAGAGGCTTTCCTATTTTCGCTAGATAAAGAAGTTAGTTTGCTTGTGCTGTTTCACCAAATACTTGATCAAAAAAAGCGTCACGCTCAAGCGTATTTTGCCATTGGCGATGATACGCTACCGACAATAATGCTTCATCTCCGCCATCGGATAAATCCATCAGCTTTTCGCTTGCGTCCAATCCTATGATGGAAAGTAATGGATTTTCGGGTGGAGCGAACTTGTGTTGCTCGACCATGATTGTTGTGCGTTTCATAATACACCGTCCTTTTTATAGTTACGCTTATGGTTATGATAGCATACTTTTTTGCATACTTTAATTGATGGGAAACGGCCGTTGCTATTGGTAGAATCGGCATGGTTCATTTTATGCGAACTGATCTTTACAGTTTGGGGGCGACCGTTATGGTCGCCCAATACGACAACGAATTGTAAAGATGCTTTTTCTTGTTTTGAACGTATCGTTACAATATTTCGGGGAGACCTGACAGGTTTCCTTGCGACACTCGTGTAAAACAAAAGGTCTTGGTAAAACCTGTCAGGTCTTTACCCCAAATTATTGAGATGTTACGTCATCATCGGTTAAAAACCGATGGCTGGTACATAAAGCCCGCTTTCAGCGTGTTTTTTATGTCAGCCACCGATTTCTAATCGGTGGATTTTTGGCATTTTTGTTTAACCCGACAAAAGTCGTAGAACGGCCGTTACCCCCCTGCTATCATCCCCCCATTGAAAATACACAATCGGAGAAACATACTATGATCCCATACCTGTTAATGGCATTCCTATACTTTTTTGTCGCCATCGCTTTCGCGGTGGCGGCTTCGTTTATAAGCTGGCAGATTATGCCATGGTTCAACAGCATGGTCTGGATGCGCTTGCATTTCATCACCTTGGGCGTGATGACTCAACTTGTTTTCGGGGTAATGCCCATTCTGTCCGCCAAATATCATAATGTCCCCCGCCCCAAAATGCGATGGGACATTTGGCTGTTCCTGAACGGCGGCATTGCCCTGTTGCTGGTCGGGATGCCGATAGTTAATAAAACCCCGATTATCGCTGGCGGAACGTCTATTTTCATCGCCACCACGCTACTATTTCTTCAAATGATTAGCATTCGCGGCAAATCAGAGAAAGCGACGGAGGTGTCCAACGGCCGTAAATTCTACATTGCCGGTCTGGGATTCTTTTTAATCGGCATCCTTGTCGGCACAGGGTATTTCACGGGTTGGGTTGAACCGCTGGGCATCGTTGGCGATGCGGGCGAGGTGCATATCCACTCGAACAACTGGGGCTTTATGTCGCTGGTTTTTGTCGGGTTTTTCGTTGATTTATACCCGACTTGGACAAAACGGCCGTTATCTAACCCCAAAGCCATCACCCCTATTTTCTGGATGATGACGCTGGGCGCATTGGCACTGGTCATCAGCCCATGGATTTCGGACACAAACACCGCCGCTGTTGGCGCATTCTTACACACCTCTGCCAATATCTGGCTGCTGGTTATCGCCATCAAACCATTGCTTGGTGCTGCCAATAAAGAAGCACGCACACCGGGCATTGCCCATGTGCTGTTCTCTTATTTCTGGCTTTTTGCCCCCTTGTCGATGGCTCCATTTGTCATTTTTAACATCGAAAGCCCCCTGCCCGCCGCCGCGCTGGAAAGCACCACGCCGCAAGCGTTAATTTACGGCTGGTTATTGCAGTTCGGCTTCGCTATTTTGCCCTACTTCTTCTATCGCTTCTTTATCAGCGAAGAGGGCGCGGAATTGGGCGGCACATGGGTCAGTTTTGGATTGGTCAATGTGGGTTCGGTCTTCTTGTGGGCGAGCATTCTTATTCTGCCGATGCGTACTGTACTGCACGGCACAGCATACGCGCTCTGGGCATTGGCCTTCATTCCTGTGGCGATTGATTTGTGGAAAAAGGTCAATATCGGGATGGAAAAAGCGGAATTGGCGATTCAGAATTAGACGGATTGATCCGCAGATTTCGCAGATTGGCGCAGATTAAAAAAATCTGTGTAAATCTGCGAAATCTGCGGATATTTTTTTAGCGGTACTTATTTCAGTAAATAACGGCCGTTTTCCAACACCCCATCCCCCTCCAACACCAAACGCTCATAAGTCGGCCA
>CAYSDT010000232.1:4242-5363 GCA_964429835.1 uncultured Ardenticatenaceae bacterium
CCCGTCAATGGATGGACAATCTGCTCCACAATTTCTCCCGTCGGATAAACGGTCTGTAATTCATGCAGTAACGTAGATGAAGGTGTCAAATAGCTGATCGGCTGTGATGGTGCATCCTGATAGACAAGGCAAGCGGGGTCAAAAGTACGAACGGCCGTTTTCCCCAGTAACAAATCCAACGCCGGATGCGCGTCGTTGATCAAATCAGGCGACAGGAACACGGTGTCCGTCGCCAGCCGCTCGCGTGCCAATTGCCCCGTCAACCAATCGCCCACCTGATAATCGTCGAAAAGTTGCGGTTCGTTGGCCCAATGATGGAAATAATCAACGGCCGTTAATCCCAAGCTCATCAGCAAAAACAGAACCAGAATCGGGGATAATCGTCGATTTTTCCCATGCAACCATCCCATCCCCGCCCCCGCGATGGCCGCAAAAGCAGGAATCGCGCCGAAAATGCGCGTGTACGTCGGTGCGCCGTCGGTCAGGATGACGGGCAGCAACATGAAGCCCGCCCAACTGATGAAAATGATGGAAGACGGCCGTTTCGACAAGCTCAAGACAGGCCGTTTCCACTGTAACGCCGTCACCCCCGCGCCCAACCAGAAGAAAAAGGACAGCAAAATGTCAAAAATCGGGCGTGTTGGCAAATTGTGGCGGGCGATGGGGTCGCTGTAACCCGGCAACGAAATGGCGGCGATGGTGTGCCACGCATTGCGCCATAACGCCAGCGGCACATCGTCCGCGCCCAACGTGTTGGCGGTGACAATGCCCGCGCGGGCGGTGAACTGCCCCCAATTGGTCAGGAAATAGGCGGCGAGAGGGGTGAAGATGAAAACGGCCGTTAATCCCATCAATCCAAAATGAAATAAATGCGTCGCAAACGTAGGGGCGGGATGGCGCGGCTTAACCCCCTCTAAAACAGACACCTTCGTCTCCGCGCCGTCTCGCCCCAGACCTTCCGCGTTCCTAACATCATAATTGCGGGGGGCGTTGGGCGAGACAGGCGGGGATGAGGGCGTTTCTTCACGGCGGGAAACCTTTCCCGCCTTTCCCGCCCCTACAATGATGACCAACCAATACGCGGCACTAACGGCAAATGGCAAAAACCGCGCCGTATCAAA
>CAYSDT010000233.1:0-2219 GCA_964429835.1 uncultured Ardenticatenaceae bacterium
AATACTCGGGTTTTATTTAATTTTCATTCTTTGAAAGGTCAGTTTTGTTATGCTTTCAATGCTCACTATACGCGCTAATTCGCCAGATGTTGCGTTCCACCTATTTAGCCGTAAATTAATTTTCCCGTAGGGGCGGTTCGCGAACCGCCCCTACTTTTCACCTGTTTTAATCAGCAAGAAAACCGTCAGAATAAAGGTGATGAGTAACAGCGTGATTTGAATCGTCATGCTGCTGTTGCGATTTGTCGGCTCATAGGCGGGGGAAATGGCATCGGATGAAGGCGTGGCTATCGGATGCGCGGCCTCATCACCCCAATCCACCCCTTCCACCATTTCTGTCAGCAGGTAATTTATGATTTTTTCCACCTGATCAGGCGTTAAGCGTGTCCCATAATCGCGGGGCATGATGTTTGCCAAACACGCCGTATTGGGGCAATCGGGGGTGATGTGTGCATTCGGATCGATGATTGCTTGGCGCAAATAATCGGCCGCCGACATCCCTTCAATCCGTTCGCCCGCCGTTGATCCGATTTGGGTTAAATCTGGCCCGACTTTGTGCGCTTCGCCCAAATTGCCGATTCTGTGGCACGATCCGCAACCCGAATTCAGAATGTACTCTTCGGCCGTTGCACCTGCAACGGCGCGAGGGGTGGAGGTTGGCATGGGTAACGCCGTTGGCACAGGTGTTGCTGTTGGAATAGCGGCCATCACCGCTAACTCTTCGGCCGTTGGTTGGCGTAATTCGCCCGACGGCCGTATTCGTAAACTGGTTTCGCATTGGTTGAGACCCGGCTCAGGGTCAGGCGAACACCATAGCGGCGCACTCTGTTTCGTTTTCAACAACGGAACCCACCACAACACGGGATCGGTCAATGCTTCACCGTCAACCCATTGGCGTGGCGGCTGGAAAGTGTCGCCCGGCCCCGTCACGACGGGGCCATCCCCTTCTTCACCCGCCTTGTATTGCAGTAAAAAGACGTAATCTTCATCTAAACCGAGTGGGTCGGTGCGCGTTGAATGCCAACGATAATAATTATCGCCGTTGAACATGGCGAGTTTGTCCCCTTCGGGGGAAACGTCATCAACGAAGGGATGGATGGTCGCTTCGGTTTCCATCGGTGTCCATTTACTGTCTTCCCATAGCCATGTTTCATCGCCGCCGCGCCCGTCAATCGTCATGTCAATGCGCCAAAATGGGCGATAGACGGATAAATCATCACAGCCCGGCCCGTGCGAGACGAAGTTGGTTTCAAAACTGCCATCGGCGTAGAAGCGCAAAACTTCTTCGTAGCGATAACAGCAGATGCAGTTCGGCCAATGGCTGAATTCGGTGAATATCTGGCGCACTTCAAACCCATCGCCCAAGTCGATGACATCTGTGCCGCCGTAGGGGGGGACGGATGAGCGGAAGCCGATTTCGTCACGGTAGCCGCCCGGCCAACTGGGATACCACGCTTCCACTTGGCCGATTTTGATGCTCTCGAAAACGGCCGTTCCTTCAAAAGTCCCACCGCGAAAATCAATCCCATCGTGCGCCGTCATTTCCCAGCACACTTCCCAGCCGTACTGCTCGCGGCAGCCATCTTCATACGCATTGCGTTGCGGCGGCGGGGCGGCGACGGCCAATTCGTCGCGTCCGCGTGTGTAAAAGGTGCGGGCGACGTTGTTTTCTTCCATGTTTACAAATATATGGAAGACGCGCCCGTCCCCGTTGGGGCTGTGGAACGTCAGATTGACGCACCATTGGTCGCGGCAACTGCCATCGGACAGCCACGCGGACATAGGAATCATGGCGGGGTCTGCGTCACCAACATCACCTAAAACGGCCGTTACCTGCGGATCAGCGGCGGCGATGGCGAACGCTTTGGGCAGCACATATTCACTCCCTAACGGCCGTGCAAACGCATCTTCCCACTCGCCAACCAGTTCGCCCTTGTCCATATTGACGATGGCGTTAATTGTGCCGCCATCGCTGTCATTATAGAAGATGACGTGGGCGCAATTGCCCTGCCCGCAGCCATCTTCCTGCCAATGCCGCGCTTCGCCAGCCGCCAGCGGCAGTGCGTTTACAAATTCAACCGTCTTGCCCGCCATCAACTCCTCAATCTGGGGCGATTGGCGGGCGATGGCTTCGGCGGCCAGCACATTGAGCGGCATTTCGGAGAGGGCGGTCATGTCGTAAATGGCCTTCCCTTTGGCGACGGCGAGGGTGATGGTTT
>CAYSDT010000233.1:2319-5341 GCA_964429835.1 uncultured Ardenticatenaceae bacterium
GGTGTAAATGGGAGAGGGGTTAAAGCCAACGATATGTGCAATCGGCTCTGACCAAACGGTTGTACGAACAACTTTTACGGCACTCCAATCTGGTACATTGCCGACCATATCACGTCCACGAGCGCGGAATTCATATGTTGTGCCGTGTGTGCCACCAGTCGCTAAATAGGAAGTCAAGGATGTGCCTGTGAATAAATCTGCCCAGTTGCCGCCTGCTTCACGCCATTGCACATCATAATTTTGGATAATGCCAGTGCCGCTGTCTGTGCCGCCTGTCCAGTTAAGCTGTGCCGTCCCGTCACTATGTTCTGGTAAATCTTGTATGGCGACGATGGGGGCTTGCCCATCAATACGCACTATTTTTTGAATGCTGCCAGAGCCAGAAGGAGCAGCCCCTTCCAAATTACTGTTGTCGCGGGCGCGGACGTAGAAACCGTAGGTTGCATTGTGTGTCAGAGGGCCGAATGGGGTGCTTTTATGTGTTACTTGCGCCTGACCAACCGTCCAATTGCTGCCGTTGTTGGAGGTGTAGTAGAAATCATACCATTTGATGCCCGTGCCGCTGTAATCGGTCGAATCCCACGCAATGTTAAAGTGAGATGTTGTCCAATTTGTGCCGTCTACATTGACATAAGGAGCTATATCTGTAATCCATGCGGCTGGGGGTTGACTGTTTGTGGTGTATGTCACTTTCAAATAAGGAGCATTTACGCTGTGGTTTGCATTATAAACACGGGTGTGGTCTCCACTTTCTTCCCCTTCTATTTCAATTCCGTTATTCCCACCCTGATTGTAGTACCAATCACGGGTCAACGTAGTTGCATTTGTAACATGCCAACCAGGGGTATTGCTCATATCGGCGTTCCATGCGGCAGTGCTACTGCGACCAGGTTGATTAGCCCATGTCAGCCCCGTTTCACTCCAGTTACTGCCCAATGTATACGCATTATATTTACGAGTTTGTGTCTCACTCACTGATTTCATGTATAGATTGAACTCAGAGTATGTGATGTTAGCATTGCCAGGAATTTGTTCCACAGGGAAGTGAAAAAACATCCGCATCGCTCCATATTCATTTGCGCCAGATTGATTGCCAAAATAGACATCATACCATGTGCCATAATTCGTGGTGGGATTGCCAGAAGATATGAAGGAGACGCGATCAGCATAAATATATGCTGTCGTTTGTGTCACGCCAGAGGGGAGACGCTCTACCTTTATTACTTCAAAATTATTGAAGTTTTCAGGATCACGAACGGGAAGTTCAACATCGTTCAATACGGCCGTTTCCCCCCCATCACCACTTTGCGCCAACGCACTTGTCGCCAGCACAGCTAATAACAATGCCAAAACCAACAGGATTGACGTTTTTACTGTTTTCTGATTTTTCATTTTTCACCTCGTTATGGTTATTATGTTTGCACTATTGCAAACGCTTTCAAATTGTTCACGAAGCGGATTATAACCCGTTCATTCCTGTTTTGCAGACAGTGGGCGGGAATTCATAGGGATACCGCGCAGTAAAAGGTCTGTGCCGACTTGTTCAACGCTTAAATTTTGCAATTGGAACGCATCTGACAAGGCGGCAGGGCCGCGCCCGCTGACAGGATCGGGTGCATCTGCACCGCCGATGATGAGCGGGGCGATGAACGCCCACACTTCCTGCACCAATCGCTGGGCAAAAAAGCTGGCGTGAATCTGCCCCCCGCCTTCAACTAATACACTCATCAGCCCGTGCTGTCCTAATTTGTCCAGCAGGGCGGGGATGGAAACACGGCCGTTTTCATCCCCCTCCATTTCCCATACCAACACCCCTTGCCGCTCCAACTGGCGGCGGTGGGCGATGGGCATCATCGCCGTTGTTGCTACGATGGTTTGCGCGGGCATCGTTGGTTGAAAAAGCTGTGCAGTAAGCGGCACACGCCCACGACTGTCCAACACAATGCGAATGGGATGGTGGATGGGGCTTGGCGGATTGGGGCATGGCGACACCATGCCCGTACCATGAGGCGTTGCGTAGGGGCTTGGTGTTGCCAAGCCCTCTGTTGCCACGCCCTCTAATCGCGTGGTCAGGCGAGGGTTATCAGAAACGGCCGTTTCTGCCCCAATCAATATCCCATCCACAATCTGCCGTAACGCATGCCCCCGCTGCCGCGATTCCGCGCAACTGATCCATTTACTGTCCCCTGTGCGCGTGGCGATTTTGCCGTCCAGACTGGACGCGAATTTGACGATGATAAACGGCCGTTTTGTCTCCACATAATGAAAAAAGAAGCGATTCAACGCCCGCGCCTCCACTTCGCACAGTCCGCGTTTCACGATGATGCCCGCCGCTTCCAGCCGCTCATGCCCGCCGCCAGCGGCAGGATTGGGGTCAGCGATGGCGTAATGCACTTTTGCCACGCCCGCCGCAATAATCGCTTCCGTGCAGGGCGGTGTGCGCCCGTGATGGTTGCATGGCTCCAGCGTGACGTACATCGTCGCCCCGCGTGCTGATTCGTTGGCCGCTTTCAGCGCGGCAACTTCGGCATGGTCTGCGCCTGCGTGGTGATGGGCGGCTTGGGATAATAAACGGCCGTTTTTCACCAATACCGCCCCCACCATCGGGTTCGGGCTGGTAAATCCTGCCCGTTCGGCCGCCAATGCCAACGCCTGCCGCATAAATTGTTCATCTTCGTGCATAATCATTCCCGTATCTTCTCAGTATTTTGGGGAGACCTGACAGGTTTTTTTGAAGATACTCGTGCAAAATAAGAGGTCTCAATGAAACCTGTCAGGTCTTTACCTCAAGTTATTGAGATATTACTCATTCCCCATAAAAATAAAAAATGGATAATTGATGATGGATAATTTCGCGTTATCCATTATCAATTATCCATTTTCAATTACTGAATAACTGGCAACATAATCCCATCAACCATCGGCACGGGGGCGATGGGCGGTTGGTAATTTTTTCCTTTTCGCACGGGCGGGCATTTCCAATCCTCAAGTTCCGTACCGCGTCGCAACTCCTTGAGTTTGG
>CAYSDT010000234.1:0-5334 GCA_964429835.1 uncultured Ardenticatenaceae bacterium
AACGCACCCTGCGTTTTGCGTACCCGTTGCGGCACTTCGCGGTAGACGGTGATGCAAGCATCGGGGCAGGCGACGGCGCAAAGCGTGCAGCCTGTGCAATGGTTGTCATGTTCTACTAACACGGCGGGATGGTATCCTTTTAGATTAAATTCGGGGGCGAGCGCGAGAACTTCTTGTGGACATGCTTCGACACAAAGGTCGCAACCTTTGCATCGTTCAATATCGATGATAACGTGGCCTTTTGCCATTGTGGGAATCTCCTTATCTAATTAGAAATTGGGCAACTGGTTCAGTGGGAAATCTTTACTAATTGCACCATTCTAGCTTATAAAGTGTTGTGTATGGAGATTATATAGTGTTGATTGTTATCTGAAAAGTGATAAATGTCACGAATTTAGTTAATTGATGGATACAGTCTAGGGATTGACGAATCGTTCTTTTTTTCGACATGGTTCAAAAGTTAAAGAGTTTGCTTTACAGTGTGCAGTTGCATAATTTAACATAAAAATGGAACGCAGATGCTTCACACGCAGATTTTTTCTTTTTATCCGTTAAATCTGCCCCCATTCGCGTTCTATTATTTGATAGAACTGTAAAGATGATTTTCTCTATTTTGAACCATGTCCGTTAATTGTTTGTGTAGGGCGATTGCATACTCCAAATTCTGCCTGTCGCCATCGGTTAAAAACCGATGGCTGTTATAAAAAAAGTGCGCTAAAGCGCACTATGACAACCGTTTTTAACACGCTTTAGCATGTTTCTTATGCCAGCTGATGAATTTATTTATCGGCGATCCGAGTATGTAATCGCCCTAATTATTTGTGTGTGTTTCATTTACTTAGGAATAGCCGTCGCCTGAGCTTGTCGAAGGCAAAGGCGGTTGAAGGCAAACGGCCGTTTACGGTTGTGTCTGTTGCGCGAAAAAGAGGTTGATCTGCTCACTCCCATGCGTTCTGGCGCGACTGATGCTGAACTCGCAGGAACCATCACCGAAGCGATTTGGTGGAAACTGTGGGGACATAAACTTGATCAAGATGTTATCCCGCTTAATCGCGGTATGTCCGAAATTGGCGGCTAAGAACAATGAACAATGAGCAATGAGCAATGAACAAGGTTGTTCATTACTCATTGTCCTTTTCCAATCCCCATGTTTTTTGTGTTAAATACAACGGCCGTTCTTTCACCTCATCATAAATCCGCCCCAGATACTCGCCGATAATTCCTAAACTGATCAACTGCACACTGCCCAAGAACAGCACGGCAACCAACGTCGTCGCTTGCCCCGTCAACTGCGTTTCAGGCACAACAAGGCGCATGACGATGACCGCCAAAATCGCTAATCCAGCCAATAATGCCACAAAAAAGCCGACATATGTCGCCAATTGCAACGGCACATACGAAAAACTGGTGATTGCATCCAGCGCAAAGCCGAACATTTTGCGGTAGGAGCTAAATTTTGCTTCGCCAGCAAAGCGCGGCGCACGATTATACGAGACCCCCGTCTGCTTAAATCCGACCCACGGCACCATTCCCCGCAGAAAGCGGTTCCGCTCCTTCATGCGGCCGATAGCATTCACCACTTTGCGATCCATCAGGCGGAAATCGCCCGTGTCCAATGGAATGTTGACGCTGGTGATGCGATGGATGACGCGGTAAAACGCTTTGGCAGTGAACAGTTTGAGCCACGTTTCCCCTTCGCGTTCAGCACGCACACCATAAACGACATCGTACCCTTCGCGCCATTTGGCGATCATTTCAAGAATCACTTCAGGCGGGTCTTGCAAATCGGCATCGGTCAGCACGACGGCGTCGCCGCTGGAATAGTGCATCCCAGCGGTGACGGCTTCTTGAAAGCCAAAATTGCGTGAGAAGCTGATGCCTTTAACGCGCTCATCCTTCTCGTGCAGTTCGGTAATGATGGTCGCTGACTCATCGCGGCTGCCATCGTCCACTAAAATTAGTTCCCAATTCTCGCCTGCGCCGTCCATCACCTCCGCAATGCGGCGGTACAGTTCGTGTAGCACAGGTTCTTCGTTGTAAACAGGGGCGATAATTGTAATAAATTCGTTCATAAATTATAGATAGAGTGTAGAGATAGAGATAGAAGGGACTTGGTTTACTCTGTCTCTATCTCTACACGCTACACTTTGTAAATAGGCCGACATGGGTTGATGGGTACAGGCGTGAATCGGTGTCGGCGGGTTTGTGACAGCAAATACTGGCGGATTGTACCCGCTTTATGGCGGGGGAGAGAAATATATAATCGCGGCAAACGGCCGTTTCATTTTCAATAACGGCCGTTGGATACGTCGCCAGCGGCTCATACCCATTTACCACCTCATACGCCGAGCGATACCCATCTTTCATGCGCCGAATCGCTAAACCATCGGGCATTTCATTGAAATCGCCCGCCACAATTTGCAAGCGTGTGCGGCGATTGGCTCGTAACCATCCCATGATCGCCGCCACTTGCTCAGCGCGGGTTTCGATGGCATGCGGGGTGGGATGGAGTTGCGTACTCACCACATCAACCGTTTGGCGCGATGGCAATTCCACATTGACGCGCAACACGATTTGACTGCTATGCGCCAGCGGCAATGCGTCATGGGACACAATCGGCAGCCGTGTCAGGATGGCAACTCCTTTGGATGACAGAAAATCACCCCGTTTTTGGACGAGTTGGTACGGTGTTTCATCTTCTTGTACGGCCAATCGTTCGTTTAATTGCGTCTTCACCCATCGCCCCTGCCCTGTGGACAGGTGGACTTCTTGCAGGCAGATGATGTCTGGCACAATGCCCAGCAGTTGCGCGATGAGTAACGGCCGTCTTTCCCGCCATCGCTCCCGTCGCCCATGCAGGTTGATAGTGACAATCGTAAGCATTGGTTATGTAGGGGCGGTTCGCGAACCGCCCCTACGCTTCTCTAGCTTAACCCTAATTCTGCCAATTTCTCAGGCGTGGGAACGCCATCTTCATTCCAGCCGCGCACTTCGTAGAAGCGGGGCAGCATTTGGTCTAGCTCAACAACGTGACCAGCGGCGGGGCCGACGGTTAGCGGCTCTTCCAATATGCGCTTGGGCAACGTGTCGTCTGCTTTGGTGACACCCGCTTTGAGCAAGAAGAGACGCTCTAAATTGAAGACGCGCTCGCCCGCCTGCAATAGCGTTTCTGGTGTGTAATCTGCACCTGTCGTCAGGTTCATCAACTCAGTCATTCGTGTCGGCCACAACATCACATCATCGTCGAAGACGTAGCGGACGCTGAGGAAAACGCAGAGGCCGGTCGCGTCAATCAGGGTAAACGCATCTTCAAAACGGGCGATGAGTTCAGCTTTGTTTTCGGTTGTTAGCGGGTCAAGTTTTTCGGGTGTGCCGAACACCTCAGCGTAAGCAAGGTCGCCCGACATGTGCGACGCGCCGATATTGGAGGTGGCGTACAACAGCCCCATCCCCTTCGCGCCGCGTGGGTCGTAGCCAGGGAATTCCAGCTTTTTGGCGGTGATGGAGTATTCAGGATGGCCGTAACTTTCGGCCAGCGCGTAGCTGCCTTCGGCTAATTTGTCGCCAAACCCTTCGCGTAGTGCGGTCTTGATGACGAACTCAATCATGCCGTCTGCGTCGCCAAATTTGAGCGGCTTGCCGATGTCACTTTCGGGAATGATGCCCGCTTCGTACATTTCCATCGCGCACGCTATCGTCATGCCGACGGTGATCGTGTCCATGCCGTACTCGTTGCAGTAATAATTTGCTTTGGTGATGGCGGCCAGATTATCCACGCCGCACGCGCTGCCCAATGCGCCGATGGATTCATATTCAGGCCCTTCGCCTTCGCCTTCGTACCCTGGCGTTTCTACTTTGGTGATGCGGTTGCAAACGATGGGACATTTGAAACACGCGCCTGGCCGAATCAGGAAATTTTCGTTAAGCGCGTGGCCGTTGATGTTTTCTACCCCTTCAAAACGGCCGGTTTGGAAATTTCGTGTAGGCAGTATACCTAATTCATTGGTCACATCGGGGACGTAGGGTGTGCCGTAAATACGCAGGACGGATGTTTTGGACGCTTCGCCGACTGTTTTGTGCATTTCTCGGCTCAACGATCTCATGTTGCCGCTGTCCGCCATCCCAATTTTGTGGCTGCCTTGACAGACGACGGCTTTCAAATTCTTGCTGCCCATCACCGCCCCCACGCCTGAGCGGGCGGCGGCGCGGTCTTTGTCGTTCATAATGGCGGCCGATTTGACCAAATTTTCGCCAGCGGGGCCGATGCAGGCTACTTTTGCCTTTTTGTCTGTTTCAGCCAGCAAGGTGTCCGTCGTTTCGGGAACTTGCGCCCCCCAAACGTGGTCGGCAGAGCGGAATTCGATCTCATCATTGTTGATCCATAGATAGACGGGACTTTCGGCTTTGCCTTCAAAAATGAACATATCGAAGCCCGTGCGCTTCATCCAAGTGGGGAAGTCGCCGCCAGAATTAGAGTTGCTGAGAATGCCTGTGAGCGGCGATTTGGTGACGACCATATATCGATTGCCTGTGGGGGCGGGGCTGCCTGTGAGCGGCCCTGTGGCAAAAATCAGCATATTTTCGGGCGATAGGGCATCGGCGGCGGGATCCATGCCGTCCATCAGATATTTAATCGCCCAGCCGCGCCCGCCAACGTAATCTTTGGCGGTTTGGGGGTCGATGGTTTCAACTTTGTAGGTTTGATTGGTGAGGTTGACGCGCAAAATGCGGCCGTACCATCCGTTTAATGTGTTCATAAATCTCCTTTCTAATTGTCAATTGTTAATTGTCAATTATCAATTGTCAACGGGGTCTCGTTGACAATTGACCATTGGTTAGCCGCCAGCTATGGCTGAGAATGAGGCGATGGTTACGCCTTCGGTGAGGGGTTCGTTTGGTTGGGGCGAACGGCCGTTTACCAGCACAACACTTTCTTCAATAGGCACACCGAGCGAGGTTAAAAGAGAAACGGCCGTTGTTCCCTCTTCCACCTCCATCATGGTTTTGCCCTTGCATTCAGGCGGCAGGTATTCTCGATAGGTGGCGATTAGTTTGACTTCTACTTTCATATGCGGGGATTATAGCTATAGCTAGAGGATGGAGCTAGAGAGTGAGAGAGCAGATGCTAGAAAGTACCTTGTTCGTTGTTAATTGTTGATTGTTTTCAGGGCAACAAACGGAATATATTCGCGCCCAACGGTTGCATAATCTAATCTAGAGAATAAGAAATGAGGAGTATTTTTCTGTACAATTGATATGTCACAGCAAACGGCCGTTTCCCCATCACAACCACTCGCACTGCAAACGGCCGTTTCCCATCACAACCAACAATTA
>CAYSDT010000235.1:0-1978 GCA_964429835.1 uncultured Ardenticatenaceae bacterium
GATAGAGATAGAGATAGAGATAGAGATAGAGATAGAGATAGAGATAGAGATAGAGGGGAACGTGTGACGAAAATCGTCAACAATTTCTCTCTATCTCTATTTCTGCACTCTGTCTTTCCCCATTATGAAAAATAATTTAAGCTTCCAAAACGGCCGTTTATCGGTCATTATTTTAGCCGTCATTGTGGCGGCATTTGCCACCCTTAGCGGTGTCATTTTTGCACAAGGGCTGCCTGATAATCCGCCTGACGGTGAGCGCGGCTCGCAGATTTTTGCCGAACGCTGCGCCGTCTGTCACGGTTTCACGGGCGAAGGGGATGGCGAGATGGCGGATCGGCTTGACGTGCCGCCGCAAGCGTTCACCGATCCTGATTATCGGAAAACGGCCGTTTCCAGTGCCATGTTCAACATGATCACCGACGGCGATTCTGTTGCTGGAATGCCCCCGTTTGGCACCGACAATGAAACAAATCCCATCACCGAACAAGACCGATGGAATTTGGTCGGCGCGGTGTACAGTTTGGCGACCCCGCCCGACGCGATTGAAAGCGGAACGGCCGTTTACGAAGCGTCCTGCTTAGAATGTCATGGCGAAGCAGGGGATGGTGTCGAGAATGCCGACCTCACAGATTATAGCTATTGGGTTGAACGCAGTAATGAAGATGTGTTCGATGCCATCGAAAACGAAGCCATCGCCGACCATGAGTATGCGTTGAGCGACGACGAGCGTTGGGATGCCGTCGATTATATTCGCACGTTCAGCTACGGCTACTACGACCCCATCGCCGCCGCCCAGCCGATTGAAGAAGGCTCCGTTTATGGCAACATCACCAACGGCACAACGGACGAAATTGTGTCGGGCATGACGGTGCGCGTGCGGGCATTTGATTCCAATTTTGAAGAGATGCTGGAAATCACAACCACCGTTGAAGCGGATGGCAGCTACCAAGTCACATTGACCGACGTTGATCCGTCTTGGGTTTATATGAGCGGTACGGAGTATGGCGATTTGCCATTTGCTGGGCCAGCGGGACAGCTTACGCACGCCCTTCCTTCATTTGAATCGCCGATCACCGTTTATGACAGCACGACCAGCGCGGACGATATTCATGTTGGGCAACAGCACAGCATCATCGCCTTTGGCAGTGCGGATCGGTTGAATGTGGATGAAATTTACACGGTTGTTAATGACGGAACGGCCGTTTTTATCGGTGAAGATGGTGATTTGGATAATGGAGCCGTCCATTATATGGTTCCAGTTGGCGCCGAAAATGTCGATTTTGCCCGCTCGTACAGTGCCATGCAACAAAGCATCCCCGCGATGGACGATATGGTTCAAATCAGCGAGACTGAGTGGGCGGACACTCTCCCATTACGGCCGGGAACCGCTCAATCTAATCTTGTCGTTCGTTACGAAATGCCCTACGACGGTGGCGCAGACTTGTCACGCACCCTGCCTTATTTAACCGAGCATATTAACCTCATTTTGCCCGATAATGGCGTTGAACTGGCGGCGGACATGTGGACGTTTATTGATTCGACGGATATGGGCGAGATGGGACAGTTTATTACTTATGAATTGCTAGATGTGCCTGCGGAAACGGCCGTTGAAATTGTTATCGAAGGTGAGCCAGCCGCACCGACTAACGGCGGCATGGGCAGCAGTGACGGCATCACCACCCCCGCTGCCGACAACAACGCGGTTTCCAACCCCGTTATGTTGGTCATTGGCGGCGTTGTCTTGCTGATGGTTGTCGGTAGTGCGGCTTTCATCATCACATCCCGTCGTAAAACGGACGACCATGAAGATGAGTATGAAGAGTTAGATGAGGAAAATGCTGGCGATACTATCGAAGCTAATACGCTGATTGCTCGCCTCGCCACGCTGGATACGGCTTATGAAGCGGGCGAAATCGAGGAAGATGCGTACCAAGAGCAACGAACTGCGCTCAAGGATAAATTGAAAGCAATTTGGTAA
>CAYSDT010000235.1:2078-5319 GCA_964429835.1 uncultured Ardenticatenaceae bacterium
CGATTGAAAAAACTAAAATTGATACAAGCATCGTTCGCTTGGATTCGCATTGCACCGTGATCCTGATTATAGCGAACGATGCTTTCGTCTACGGGTGGCCCGACTGGATTTAACTCTTTGCCGCCCGCGCCGTTGACGAAATACGGTATTCCATCTGCTTGCAGTCGTTCGTATAAATGATCGTGTCCAGAAAAAACGGCCGTTGCTCCCCACTCCGCATACGGCCATTGAATTTCCTTGTCAGAGTTGCGTTTCAAAGATGAAGTGTACGGCGTGTGGTGCATCAGCACGATTTTCCATCGTGCCGTGGAGGCGGCCAGTTGGGCGCGTAACCATTGTGCTTGAACTGAATCAACAGAACGGCCGTTTACCTCCGACGGATCACTGTTCAAAATAAAAAGGTGAACATCTTCCCACACCACATCATAATACCGTTCATTGCCTGACAGTGCCTCGTCAAAAGGCAGACTGAAATAATCAAAATGCGGCTGTCCGTTGTCCGTTTTTAGATCATGATTGCCTAACGCGGGGAAAAAGCGGGGTTGCTCGGCTCCTTCACCAAAATCACCAAGATAAGGGTGAATGTAAGCGTGATAATACTGCCCGATATTGCGATCAATCGTATTTGCCGCGCCATCAGGGTTATTATTATCGCCAACGGTGGCGATAAAGGCGGGATGCCAGCCCAAAACGAGGTCGGCAACATCTGCCTCTGGCTGATCGTCCACACCAATATCGCCAATAACAGCGAAAACCAAGTCGCCATCACAATCTGCGGCGTTGGCGGTGATTGGCTCTTCAATGGCGTACACGTCCATCGCTTGTTTGTATAAGATGAATATGATGATGAAAACGGCCGTTAATCCTGCCGCTAATCCGATAATTGCTGATTTTTTCATAGTTTGTGATCAAAATAGGACACGGATTGGGCGGATGACGCGGATAAAAAGAAAGAATCTGCGTTTATCCTGAAAATCCGCCTAATCTGCGTCCCATTTTATATAATCGTTCCAATTTTCTCTTCATCATCTAATTTAACAACAACGGCCGTTTTCGTCCCCATTTCCAACTCCAATCCAAGCACCTTCAAGGGGGCAACCCGCTGGTTTGTCATCACCTGCGGCGATGGGTTCTGGCGCAGATTGATGACTGCCGCGATGTCGCTCCGTCGCGCCACCAAATTTTTCCCCTTCTGATTCGGTTTTGTCGGCACAGGAATCCAATCGCTCAATAAGCGACGGCCGTTTCCATCCGCCGTCAACAGCAGCAATTTATCGCCCGCTTGCACCAAAACCGAAGCCGTCACGCGGTCATTATGGCAGTTTATGACTTGCGTGCCAGCCACGCGCAACCCCTTCACATCCATCCGCGCCCCTTTACCCGATGCCGTCACCAGCACGAAACTGTCCGTGCTGCTCACACCAACGGCCGTTAATGGCGCACCAAGCAACGGTTGATCAAATTTTAATGGGATGGGAACTTCAACGGCCGTTTTCAACGCCTCCGTGCCGTACACCCGCGCCACGCCCAGCGTCGTCGTCAGCAACAGTTTTGGATGCTGCAAAAGTTTATCCCAGCTTTCCACAATCACCACCGATTCCAGCGCGTTCAACTTGTATTGGTCGGTGAACGACAACCCAACCCCCGCCAAATCGGCCAACTGGCGCGGCGTAATCAGCAAAAAGCGATAACTGGTCGTGATCAGCAATAGCTGCTCATCCCAGCCCGCTTCAAATACGCCGCGCCACAGGCTTGTTTCACCGCTGCTCTTTCCACGCTCTGCGTGGAACGAAGATCGGACGCTCTGCGTCCCGCCATCACGAGCTTCTATTATATTGCCATCTGCCCAACAAATCGTACACCATTCCGATGTCATCACGGGGGCGGCGACGGCTCCTTCGGCGACGGCCAATCGGCGCATCATCACATCTAAATTGACCAGATTGACGCGCGATTGTGGCTCTTTTTTGGGCGGCAACAGATCATCGCGGGTGTAGACGGGCAGGTCAACCGTCCCCTGCTCCACCTCACGGGCGATGATGCCTAAGCCAGCGGTCACACTGCTGAATGCGTCGATGCTCTTGACCTTATCAGCCCCAAATTTGCGCCCCAACATCTCGTGAAAGACGGGGATTTGCGCCGAGCCGCCCGTGCGAATGACAGCATCAATTTCCCCTACCTGTAACCCCGATTCGGCCAAAATATCGTCCAGATGGGTGTCAATCGCCAGAATCTCAGCCTGAATGATGCGCTCAAACTCGAAGCGCGTCACAAAATCGTGCAATGCGAACCCATCGCCCCCCATTTGGATGGTTGCCCCGCGCTTATCGGAGAGTTGCCGCTTTGCTTTTTCCATCACATCGAACAGTTTCAGCCCATAATTGCCCGACACGAAGCTGATTAGCTCTTCGATTTGGTGACGGTGTTGGGCGGTGCGGGCGATGTCGCGCAATTTTGTTTTGCTGGAGGCGGATTGCAATTCGAGCAAGCTCTGCCAGTCGGAAAAAGCGTCGTAAATCCAGCGCGGGGTGTTGAGCCGCTTGTTGCGCTCGCCGTAGAAGCTGCCTTCGCCAAAATGGGGCGGGACTTTGGCGCGTACCAGCTTTTGGTCGAACACATCGCCGGCCACAGGGATGCCGCCCGTCGCCAAAACTTCCCGTCGGGAAGTGTCACCCAAGCGCATGACGGTGATGTCCAGCGTGCCGCCGCCGAAGTCGAAGATGAGGACATTTTGCTCCTCATCCAGCGTCGTTTCATAACTAAACGCGGCGGCGATGGGTTCGTACTGGAAAGAAACTTTCTCGTAACCTGCGTCAAAAGCGGCCGTTAATAATCGTGCTTGCGCCAGTTTGTCATGTTCGGCATCGCGGGCAAAGTGAACTGGTCGCCCCAGCACAACTTGGGTGATGGGTTCTCCCATCAGCTTTTCGGCTCGCAATTTGGTCACATATAAATAGAGGGTGATCAGGTTTTCGAGGGTGTAAAAGTGCTGTCCGATGACTGTGCCAGCGTACCCCTCGTCGCGTAAGCTGGTCTTGATGGAGAGGAAAATACGGCCGGGCGACAGCACATCTGTCCAGACGTAGGTGTCGGTGACGTAATACACTTCGCTGGCGATAATTTCGATTTCGCCGACCCAGACGCGCTGCATTTTGCTGGCACGGCCGATGTTTTGGTTGAAGTATTGATTAACGGCCGTTCTGCCCACATGCACCGTCTGGTCGTTCATAATGTAGAGGGC
>CAYSDT010000236.1:0-5275 GCA_964429835.1 uncultured Ardenticatenaceae bacterium
CTAGTGAGGAAAAGATGGAAGATTATTTGGATTATTTGTACATGCAAAATGTGAAAGCAGAAACGACAAGACGGTATTCGTTGGCAGAGGTGAAGGAAGAATTTGGTGTGAGATAACGGCCGTTAGGCTGGAAAATCCGAGAACGAAGGCGGTGTCGCAGCCGTTGGAGTAATAATGAAACCAGATGTGAATACGCCTGAACAGCCCATTGAAGGGGAAATAATTTTTTACACGACACCAGAGGGGGCTTCGCGCATAGCCGTTTCCTTTCAGGACGAAACATTTTGGCTTAGTCAACGTCGTCTATCTGAACTGTTCGGCGTTGAAGTTCAAACCATTAATTATCATCTAAAAGAGATTTACAAATCCGGTGAATTGTTCGAGGCGGCAACTATTCGAAAAATTCGAATAGTTCAAACTGAAGGCAAGCGACAAGTAAATAGAGAGGTTGATTTTTACAATCTTGATACCATTATTTCTGTTGGCTACCGTGTCAACAGCCATCAGGCAACACAGTTTCGTATGTGGGCGACACAAACATTGCGCGAATTTATCATCAAAGGATTTATTTTGGATGATGAACGGTTAAAGCAAGGATCGCGCTTTGGCAAGGACTATTTTGATGAATTACTGGAACGCATTCGGGAAATTCGTGCCAGTGAACGCCGCTTTTATCTAAAAATCACCGATATTTATGAGCAGTGCAGCATTGATTACAGCAAAGATACGCAAACAACGCGCCTGTTTTTTAAAACGGTGCAAAACAAACTGCATTGGGCAATTACGGGAAAAACGGCCGCTGAACTCATCACCGCCCGCTCGGATGCTTCCAAACCACATATGGGGTTGACCACATGGAAAAATGCACCCAGCGGTAAAGTTATCAAATCTGACGTGACCGTTGCCAAAAATTATTTGGGGGAAGAGGAGATCAAGGAATTAGAACGTATTATCTCCATGTATCTCGATTACGCAGAGAATCAGGCGGCACGGCAAATTCCAATGAAGATGACAGATTGGGTCGAAAAGCTGGATGCTTTTTTGCAATTTAATGAGTATGACGTACTAACAAATGCTGGAAAAGTGTCGCATGATGTGGCAAAGCAGTTGGCGCATAAACGGTATGAACAGTTCCGTATTGTTCAGGATCAGACTTTTATGAGTGATTTTGAGCGAGAAATGAAGCATTTGGGGAAATAATAACGGCCGTTCCGCTAAAAAATCCAAGAACGAAGGCGGTGTCACCGTCGTTGGGGACGGATTGATCTGAATGGTAAAAGCCAGACTTTTGATAAAAGTCTGGCTTTTTGTGTCTAATAGGGCGTAACGGCCGTTATCCCGTCCTGTTCATAAAAAGATGGATAAACGGCCGTTATTCTCCTATAATCATCACGCTGTCCCATACCTTGTAAATCAGTAACATTAACCCATTGGTGGAAAATTGTGACGCTTTCAGAAAAACAAACACAAGCACGACAAAAAATTAAAGCCCTGATTCAACAGTATAAGGAGATGGACGACGACGCGCGTAAAACAATCAGCGAATCCAGCGTTGTTCACCAATTTCTTGATCCGCTGTTTGAAGCACTTGGCTGGCCGATCAACGATCCCAATCGCTATAAATACGAACTTAGCACCGAGGCTGGCCGACCAGACATGACCTTGATCCCCGAAAGTGGCGGAACAATCTTCGTTGAAGCCAAACGATTCGGCATTATCAAGGAGCTGGCACAGGCGAAAAAAACATTGGCAAGAACCATCACCCCTGGCGAGTTGGCTTTGCCCGGCATGGTTGTTGACCGCACGCCGCAAGAGCAGCAAGCGATCAACTACGCTTTTCAAAATGGCGGCACATGGGCAATACTCACCAATTTTGAGAAATTGCGCCTGTTTAATGCGCGGCGGGATTGGCTTGTCCTTTCATTTGAAAAACCATCCGCCTTTCTTGATGATTTTGACCTGCTTTGGCTGTTATCGTATGAAAATGTGGTCAACGGCCGTTTAGACGATCTCAGTAACCAGCGTCACCGCGAAGATGTAGATGCCGATTATTTGGATTTCATCAACCAATGGCGGCAGCGATTGGCGCAAAACATATTGGACCGACGGTCGCAAAACGCATGGGCGTTTGCCGAAGATGGCGCGGTTAAACTGGACGATCTTCGCGCTGTTGTTCAGCGCGTGCTAGACCGTCTGGTTGTTGTCCGTTTTGCTGAAGACCATCTGGTTATGCCTGCTGGCGTGTTGCAGGGTATTCAAGAATTGCGCCGTAACAATGTATACACCTCGACCCTCTCCGCTTCTTTGCGTATTTTGTATCATCAATTTGATGCTCTCCATAACTCAGCCCTGTTTGCTCCCCATTTGGCGGATGATGCCGATTTTGACGATGAAACACTTAACAGTCTCATCCAAAAATTATACGAAGCGCGTTATCGTGCCATGACTCCCGACATCATGGGCAACACCTATGAGCAATATCTGGGCAAAACGCTTGCTCTCAGCAACGGCCGCATTGAAACGGTAGACAATCTGGAAACACGCAAAAAGCAGGGCAGCTATTACACGCCGCAAGTCATTGTGCGCTATCTGGTAGACAACAGTTTGGGTCGTTATCTGTACGGCACGACCAATGGGCAGCCCGACGGCGAGCCATTGCCCGATGAAACCCGCAAAACGGCCGTTAATATCAAAGAACTGCACGTCATCGACCCCGCTTGCGGCAGTGGCTCATTCCTTATCTACGCCTACCAGACATTGGCTGATTTTTATCGGCGCAACATTAAACGGCTGACAGCAGAACGTGAAGCCCGCATTGAGGAGCTAATCGCACAAGGGATGACCAGCCCGCTTGATTTACGCATCGAAACGGCCGTTTTTCAGGTTGAACTGGAACGCTTACGCGAATATCCCCGCCTTATTCTTGAAACGCACCTTTATGGGGTGGATATGGATCCGCAAGCGGCCGAAATTGCTACCGTTAATTTGATGATGCGAGCAATGTCCGACCAGCAATCTGATCAAAAACGATTGCCGCTTATCCTCAATCAAAACATCAAAGTGGGCAATTCGTTGATTGGTGCTGGCACAACAGACGGGCGTTATGAAGCGATGGCTGATGAGTTAGCCCAGATTCGTATGTTGCGGCTGAAAATTGCCCATAATCCACACGACCCTGAGCATGATGCTGATTTGCAGGCGATTGAAGCGTTGTCGGCCGAACTTAACGGCCGTTTAGACCCCGATTTTGCCCCTTATTTTGAAGATACAGGGCTAGATGACATACGGCCGTTTCATTGGGCAGTCGCTTTCCCCGAACTGTTTGTAGACGAGAAAGGGCAGCCGAAAGGGGCGACGGCTGGTTTCGATGTCGTCTTTGGCAACCCGCCGTGGGAGATTGTGAAGCCCGATTTACGCGAGTATTACGCCCAATTCGATGACCAGATTGAAAGCAAATTGACCCGTAAACTGGTCGAAAAACGAATTAAGGAGCTAAACGCCGATCCCGCTATTGCCGCTGGATGGGAGGAGCAAGCCGCCCGTGTCAAAGCCAGCGCAACCTATTACAAAAAAAGCCCAGACTTTAGCCAACAAGGGCGAGGGGACACTGCCACTCATAAGCTGTTCACCGAACGCGGCTATGATCTATTGGAAGCGGGCGGGCGTTTGGCCTTTGTCATCCCCTCTGGCATTTACACCGATTTGGGCACAAAACAACTGCGTGAAATGCTCTTGAACGAAGGACGGATCGAGTACCTGTACAATTTTAGCAATGAACGATTTTTCTTTCCCCATGTTGATCACCGTGTTAAGTTCACATTATTGGGCGCACAAAAAGGTATCATCAGTGATGGTTTTCTGGCAGCTTTTCGCTTTAATCCTCGTGTTGCCGTATCACCAGATAATTTGGCAGTATTTTTACTTGATCCCAACAATTTGATTTTCATAAAGGTCGAATCATTACATCGGTTTAGCCCTGATAGCTTTAGCATAATGGAGTTTCAGACCCAAGCTGATTATGATATTACAGCACAACTTTACAAAGCCTCTTTGCTACTTGGCATAAATACGGAATCATTTTGGAATGTAAGATTAAATAATGAATTCCATATGACAAATGATCGTCATTTATTCAACACTAATTCTGGCGTTATTCCAGTTTATAATGGCAGAATGATTCATCAATTTGATGCGTACTATGCCCCGCACGAATTTTGGATTGCAAACAATCAACTAGATAATTTGCGAGATGATCGCAAAGAGCAAATCAAGCATTATCGAATCGGATATCGTCGGATTGCTAGTTCAACAAATAAACGAACTTTAATTGCCGCTATCATACCCACAAATACGATTTGCGATACTGTCGCCATCATTCAAAATACACAAACAACTCAAGAAACTTCACTCTATCTTTCTGCTGTATTCAACAGCTTTTCTCTTGATTACATTCTGCGCCAAAAAATAGCCACAACGGTTAATATGTTTTATATGTATCAATTACCTGTGCCTAGAATTACTGTTGGAAATCCCTATTTTGATGCCATCGTTCCCCGCGCCGCCCGTCTCACCTGCACCACGCCCGCCTTTGCTGATCTGTGGCAGTCAGTTATCGGCACGGCTTGGGATGAAGCGCAAGCGGTCACCAATCTCGGCGACCGTCAACGCCTCCGCGACGAACTGGATGCCATCGTCGCCCATCTCTACGGCCTTAACCGCGATGAATTCGCCCACATTCTCAACACATTCCCCCTCGTCTTCCCCGATGATGCCGCTGGGGAGCAAAAGAAGGCTGCCCAGTTGTCTGTCTATGATGAATTTGCTTACTTAACAACGGCTTGAGGTAACGCTGATGGGATGGGGGTAAACGGCCAGGGCAATCGCATGAACGGGAATTTGGGTGCATTCTCAAGTCCATCGGTTGAAAACCGATGACGCGCTTCATGCGATTGCCCTGGGGAAACGGCCGTTTGCTCTTTAATTTAACGGCCGTTTTATGTTACAATGCACATATGCAACAATTAAACTTTCTTTCGCAAACTACTCTTATCCTTGATAATTTACTTCATCGTAAGCAAGAACCTGAAGATGAAATCGTGGCCGCCGCTTCTGCCCTGTGGCAACGCATGATCGGAGATGTGAAAACAGAAGACAGCACCTCCGATTGGGTCACAGAATTGTATGCACTATAGAAAGTCTAATTATGAAAATGTGATAAAGGTAACATCTCAATAACTGGGGGTAAAGACCTGACAGGTTTCATCAAGACCTCTTG
>CAYSDT010000237.1:0-5264 GCA_964429835.1 uncultured Ardenticatenaceae bacterium
GAGGTCTTGATGAAACCTGTCAGGTCTTTACCCCAAGTTATTGAGATGTTACGGCAATTCATTCACCTGTACTATTGAATGAAGCGTACAAGGCGAAAAGCGAAACGGCCGTTATTCCCAAATGTCCCGCGCTGTTCAACCACACCCCAACACCGATCCCAATTGACCTGCCCATCCACGCGCTGACGGCCGGTTGCACTTCCAAATACGCGCTCAATGGCAGGTAAAAGCCAATCAAACCGAGCAACGCCATGCCGCCAAGCAATCCGCGCCCCACCCACACCTTTTCACGATAACGGGAAGCGATGGCCGCCACAAGCCCCATCACCGCCACAAAAAAAATGGCCGCCAACCGTGACAGATATTCATCACGAGTTGCGCCCAGTATGTCTTCGATAGCGGGGAAAGCGAGCAAACTCACACCGATGGCAACGCCGCGCATCAGCCACGTTTGCCACCGATTATTCGGCCAAAACCCCGTCATCAACTGCATCGTCAGCGCAAGGGTGATGGGCGGCAGGTAGAACAAATTACGCCGCGTTCCCATCCCCATGAACTTGACCCACTCACCCGTTTCCAGCCCCATCAACTGCAAGCCAGCGGCCGGGCCGGGCAGCCAAATGAGGAAGTAGGCGACGAAAACGGCCGTTAATGCGACAAACAGTGCCGTTTGTACTTTATCAGATTTCACCATCAATCTGCGTGAATCTGCGTAATCTGCGGATCATTCATTTACGCCGTTGGCGGAACAACTGGCGGCGCAGTCGTCGCACTGCCAAACTGCATCTCCAATGTCGCCACCTTATTCGCCTGCGCCTGTTGCGCTTCCGACAACACATACTCCCAATGTGACCGCGCATCCTCGCGCAACTGCTCACCAGAAGCAGGCGTTAAAAATAACGCCGTCACCGCCCCAACCAACGAACCCGCCAATGCACCTGCCATAAAACTAAACATTCTGTTCATATTTATATCCTCAAAGTCCGAAGTTCAACTTCTTAAAGAAGTTGAACTTCTATCTCTATCTCTAAACTCTATCTTCGCTGATTATACTCATAAGAAGGACATTTTGGTAAACTTGTCTCATGTCTGAATATATTGAAATTGAAACTGAAATCAGCGACGACAACAGCGAGTTGTACGTCTACACCAACTTATCCTTGTCTGAACGTGAAGAAATTTACCACTCCATTGATGAAATGGAAGAAGGGTCGCCCATCGCCCAAGCGTTGGTGGGTTGTGATGGCATCGCGGCGTTGGAAATTGACGGCCAAGATATGACCATTCAGCGCACAGATGAGGCCGCTTGGCACGCCATCGTCACCGATTTATCGGCCATGCTCAAGGATTTCTTCTTGTAATTTCCCCAGACCATCCAAATAGCGTAAAATACATAAAATATGTATTTTACGCATAAAAGAGGTGAACTTATGGATGTTATGTACCACTCAGCCAAGACGGATTTGGCGCGTAATACGCGAAAAATCATTCGCATGGCACAGCGCGGACAAACGGTTGTCATCGAAAATCATGGGCAGGCAGAAGTCGCTATCATTGATATTAGTGATTATTATATTTTGCGTGCGTTGGCACATTACCACGCTTACCATCCTGCCATTGAAACGGGCAACGGGTTAAGCGATGCGACCGTCGCGGCGCAATCCTCATTTCAAGAGCAACATAATTTGGTAGTGGCGTATTATCTTGCTAATGAAATCAGTTTAAGCCGTGCGGCTGAGTTATTAGACCTGACTTGGCTTGATTTACGCACCCGCTTTCTGCGTCTGGATGTGCCATTGCAAGCTGCATCAGTTGCTGATGCACAAGCGGATGCTGATTCGTTAGCCAACTGGCTTGAACCGCATCAATAATGACAACACCGCCACTTGTTCTGCTAGATAACACCGCGTTGACAAATTTTGCGCTGGTTGGCCGTCCTGATTTGGTTTTTGATTTATTTGGGGATAGTTGTGCAACAACAACGGCCGTTTTCTCAGAATATCAAGCAGGCATCACCCATCGCGGACTGCCCGCCGACAGTTGGGACAATCTCACCACACTGACATTACAACCCACCGAGCAAACATTTGCCAATCAGCTGCCACCACAATTAGGGCTTGGCGAACGGTCGTGTATCGCCATCGCCGTTCACCGTCACAGCCTGTTTGTTTGCGATGATGCCAAAGCACGACGCGAAGCCCAGCGGTTGGGCATTGCCATCAGTGGCACAATCGGCATTTTGATCATGAATGTGCGCCGCGATATGCTGACTCTTGACGAAAGCAACGCCATTTTGACCGATATGATCACAGAAGGGTATCGCTCGCCCGTTTCCACACTCGATGAATTACTGTAATTGCCAATGAAAACCCGCTCCCCCAACCTTATTTTAGCCGTCGTCGCCTTTGGCGTATTTGTCGCTGCGGACGATTTGACCGTCGTTTCCACGATGTTGCGGCAGATCGTTTTTGATCTGGAGATTCCCCTGCCGCAAGGGTTGGACAAGGCGGCGTGGATCGTCAATGTGTATCTCATCGCTTATGTGGCCGTCATGCCGCTGGCGGGGCGGCTGAGCGATGTGCTGGGGCGGCGGGCGGTGTACATGGGCGGGATGGGGCTGTTTTTGATCGGCTCCATCTGGGTGCCGCTGGCTCCTGATTTGGGATGGTTTATGGTGGGGCGGATATTAACGGCCGTTGGTGGCGGCACACTCGTCCCCGTCGCCATGTCGGTGATTGGCGATGTGTACCCGCGTGAAAAGCGGGCGACGGCGATGGGGACGCTGGGCGCAATCGACACGGCGGGATGGGTGTGGGGGCCGTTGTACGGCGCGGTTCTCATCCGCTTTTTGAGCTGGCAATGGCAATTTTATCTCAACATTCCGCTGGCACTGCTTGGCATGGCGGCGGCGTGGTGGGCGTTGGACGGTTTGGGACGCAGAGCGTCCGAGTCTTCGTTCCACGCAGAGCGTGGAAAGAGTTGGCGGCAGATTGATTGGTGGGGGGCGGGCAGTTTGACGGTGGCGTTGCTGGCGTTGAATGTGGCGTTGTTGGGTGGTGGTGATTTACAGACGATGGGCGGATTTGGCAATGCGGATAGCACATCTGGCGTGAACAGTGTTTTGTTTTATCTGATCGCCATCGTTGCGATACTGATTTTTGTTGCCATTGAAAACCATCTGACCCGCAAAGTTGATGGCACACCACCATTGATTCCGTTGACGCTGTTCCATCGCCCGAATTTTACGCCCGCCATTTTGATTAACTTCGTGGTTGGCGGCGTGTTGATTATTGCGATGGTCAACGTGCCGTTGGTTATCAATGTATTGGAAGTGGACGTGGAGCGGTCGGCATTGTTCAGCGGCTATCTGCTCAGCGGCATGACAGCAACGATGGCGGTGATGGCGTATATCGGCGGACGGGTGACGGGGCGGTTTGGGTATCGGGCAGTAACGGCCGTTGGTCTTGCGCTCACCATCGCCGCTTTTGGTGTGATGGGATGGATGTGGGCGGTGGACACCCCGTACCCGCAAATGGCGTTGGCGTTAATCGTGTTGGGGGCGGGCTTTGGGCTGGTGATGGCTCCGATTGGAACGGCCGTTATCAACGCCGCCCCCGAACCCGACAGAGGCATCGCGTCGGGGTTGGTCATCATGTTGCGGCTGATGGGGATGAGCGTGGGGTTGGCGGGGTTGACGGCATGGGGCTTGCGCCGATTTGACGTGCTGCGAACCACCATCGTCCTGCCCGATTTGCCCTTTGCTGACCCTGTGTATCAACAGGCGGTGGTGGATGGATTAACGGCCGTTACCGTCCACATTCTCACCGAAACCTTCCTGCTTTCGGCCGTCGCCGCCCTCATCGCCCTGCTGATTAGTTGGAAATTACGGGGCAACCGTTGACCTTTTTTCAATGGACTCTTTTTACAGGTGGGGAAGATCGGAGAAAAATCTTATTCTTCTTCGCTATCGTCTAAAATATCAACTTGAACCAGTCCATTTTCAACAAGTATGGGAGTCATGGTTTGTGGATTGATAATGGGCAATGGAGGGGCGTTGATAGACATACGTCGAATAAGAGAACTGCTATATTCACGGGCATAAGGCCATAAGAAAGAAAGACTGTTTACTTTGGAAAATTCAGCCAAAATATCTTGGGACATGCCCGCAGGTGCTTGAAAGCTCCCCAGAATACCAAAACCTAAACTATACCCATTGTTTATCTCGTCATCTATGATGATGTAGTTGACATGAAGCATAGCCTGCGCCTGTTGCTCGTGGATACTTACCTGAATACTGATATTTAGATTTGTTTCTTCATGCTCATGGTCTTCGGGCAGGGGGGCAGCAAACGAATGATGCAAAATTGCGTCTAAAATCTGAATTTCATGTCGTTGAATTTCTTCATTTATGGGGTTATCTAAAGTGGTCATACTTTTGTTTTGTCCTGTAAACGATGGCTATTCATATTAAATTGCTTGATGGTTGTTACTTGTTTTGTTTGTGTGTGCCAAGTATTCATCTCCATTTGGTTGATATAATCCACAAATGGCGTGTGTTTTTGGGGAGGACGTGTCCCGATTGATTGTTTTTCTACTTGTTCATCCGAAGCTGTCAACGCATCATCTGTTGGCGGTTCGAAAAACCAAGAATGGGGCAAATCAAAGTAAGCGGCCAGCTTATCAATATGCTCGACCGTCAGACGGCGTTTACCATTCAATACAGCTGAAACAATTGAATCTGTCTTAAAGATAGGTTCAACCAGATCACGCTGTTTCAATTCTTGTTCTTCCATTAAGGCACGAATTAAAGCAATGCCACGCAATGTCATTTCTGATGCGTACATTTCCTCATATCGCTCTATCATCATTCCCAATGCCGAAATATAATCCTTTTCATCTTCGATTAGATGTTCTTTTTCCAAGAATTCATCAACACGGTCTTGAGTAGCCCAGTATTGCTCATCATTAGCAATAAGGCGCGGCGGAAAAGTCGCCACGAGGAGGGTATACGTTAAATTAAAATTACTCATTTTCTGTCTTCCAGTTTGTTAGTTATAGTTTCTGCTATCGTATTCTGGGTGAGTTAATACTTCGTGAATGGCAACATCTGATCTTTCATAATCTATACGGACAATAAGCCGATACTTATTCCCTTTGATATTAAAAATAGTCCATTGTTTAACAGAATCGGCGGACGGATATATTTTTTTAACATCAAAGATATTTTTCCATCTTTCTTTCTTGGTTCTGTTAAACCATAATTT
>CAYSDT010000238.1:0-3430 GCA_964429835.1 uncultured Ardenticatenaceae bacterium
CTACACCTAGAAATGTGGACATAGCGACCCGCAATCGCGTATTGCTGGGATCAGGGTAAATGTGATAGTCGGTTTCCGCCGCCAATGCTTCGTAAATTTTGGGCGAAGGGCCGTAAGGATTTTCGTTCGCATCTAATTTGATAATTTCATCGGGCGGCAAGCCAAGCTGCTTGCTCAACACATCAAACGGCAAAATCGGCGTATACCCTTCCATTTCAGCAATATCAGGGCGGATTAGGGTGAGTGGGTTCATGATTTTTTTAGCAGGGGAGAGGGAGCGGGGGAGCAGGGGAGCAGGGGAGACATGAATCTCCTAATCTCCCCCGCTCCCCTGCCCCTCATCTCCCCTGCTCCTCATCTCAAATTTCCAGCGTCAGCGGTTCTGCACCGAACAAATAGTCGGGGGACGTGACGGCAATGTCGGTGCCACCGCAGTCGCGTAAATGGGCGACGGCTTCGAGCAACAGCTTGCGCTTGATGACAATCGTAAGCGCGTACCAGTCGGCACCATCGCCCGCACGGCCGTACACTTTGGCGATGCTCGGCCCCCTCGCCCCTGCAAGTTCACCACCTGCATGAATTAACGCGGCGATAGCTTCGGGCGAGTCGCCTTGCATGTTGGCGGTGATGGAGATGAATTGGGGGGCGCGTTCGCGGGCTTCGATGCGTTCGATGATGGAAACGGCCGTTTTTTCCACCCGTGCATCCTTCAACGCCGTTCTGTTGCCGATGAGACACGCTTCTGAGTACAAAATCGTGCCGCCCGTCAACTCTTTCAGTCGATTTTCGCGCAACGTCATGCCCGAACTTACGATGTCCACGATGAGATCGGCGTACCCCATGCTGGGCGCAACTTCCAACGCGCCTTGTCCCGCCACCAATCCAAATTGGATGATGCCGCGACTGTACAGCCATTGTTTCGTCAAATTGGGGAACTTGGTCGCCAAGCGCAAATCGCGCCCTTCCGCTTTGAACAGCACGGCTAAATCGGCGAGGTCTTCTATAGAAGAGACATCGATCCACGCTTCAGGGACGGCTAACGCCAGACGGCAGCCGCCGTAGCCTAAATTATTGCGTAAAACGACGACCTCATCATGTTCAAAGCCATATTCACGCACGATGTCGTAACCTGTGATGCCAAAGGCGGCATCCCCTTCGGCCACCTTTTTGAAAATATCAGGGGCGCGTTGAAACAGGACGGTTAAGTCGGGCATGGATGGCACGCTGGCAACATATTGCCGTGCGTTAGGGCGATTGACTCGCATTCCGGCGACGGCCAGAAAGTTCATCGTGTCTTTTTCTAAAACGCCCTTGCTGGGAAGGGCTAATCGGATGGGTGATGGGTTCATAATTAGTAAAGTGGCACGCACCTTCACGGTGCATGGCACTTGGTATTGGTTTAGTAGACAAAATCAAGCGAAAATTTTACCATAAACTAATTTTAGATGCCCCGTAACCCTGATACTGGCAGGGCGATTGCATACTCGGATCGCCGATGAATGAATTCATCGTCTGTTAGTAACATCTCAATAACTTGGGGTAAAGACCTGACAGGTTTCATCCAGACCTCTTGTTTTACACGAGTATCTTTGAAAAACCTGTCAGGTCTCCCCGAAATATTGAGAAGATACGTCTGTTACAAGAAACATGCTAAAGCATGTTGAAAACGATTGCCGTAGTGCGCTTTAGCGCACTTTTTATAACAGTCATCGGTTTTTAACCGATGGCGACAGGCAAAATTTGGAGTATGCAATCGCATGAATCACGTCATCGGTTAAAGACCGATGTTACAAAAATATCCTACCTTGCTCCCAAACTGAAATACACCCGCAAAAAACGGCCGTTTTCCCAATCCCCCCAACCAAGCTAAAATTACACAAACAAAATCGCAACAAGCAGGCAAGCGCATACTTGCAACTTGTTACTTGCAACCCAAACACGGAGTAAATAAATGAATTCAACCACATCACCAACCACCAGCACCGAAATCCGCCAAGCGTTCCTCGACTTCTTCGCCGAGATACACCATCAACCCGTCCCCAGCGCACCGCTGCCAAATTTCGACAATCCCACACTGCTGTTCAACAACGCTGGCATGAACCAGTTCGTGGATGTGTTTTTAGAGAAAGAAAAACGGCCGTATAAACGCGCTACCTCCGCGCAAAAATGTATGCGCGTGCAAGGCAAGCACAACGACCTCGAAAACGTCGGGCCATCACCACGCCACCACACCTTTTTTGAAATGATGGGCAACTTTTCCTTCGGCGACTACTTCAAAGCCGAAGCGATTGCGTATGCGTGGATGTTCCTGACCGACGTAATCGGCCTGCCCGCCGAGCGCATCTGGGCAACCGTCTATCTCGACGACGACGATGCCGCCAAACTATGGGAAAAATATCTCCCCGCCGACAAAATCAAACGGTTCGGCAAAGCCGACAACTATTGGGCGATGGGTGACACTGGACCCAACGGCCCCTGCTCCGAAATCCACTACTATCAAGGCGACCTCGACAACATCGACATCAGCCTGCTCAACAACGACGACGATACCGACGAACAATTCCTCGAAATCTGGAATCTCGTTTTCATGCAGTACGACACCGACAAAGAAGGTGTTACCACACCACTGCCCAACCCATCCATCGACACAGGATTGGGTTTGGAGCGATTGGTACGCATTTTGCAAAACGGAACCAGCAATTATGACACCGACCTTTTCCTGCCAGCGATGGCTCGTGTGCAAGAATTGCTGGGCGATTCTGACGAAGATCGCGCCAAAAAGGTCGTCGGCTATCGTGTGATTGCCGATCATGGTCGGGCGGCAACATTTATGATTGCTGATGGTGTGCGGCCGGGCAGTGCGGGCGCGGGCTATGTGTTACGCATGATCATCCGACGGGCGGCGCGATTTGGGCGACAAATCGGCTTTGGCGAGCCATTCTTGGCTGAGATCGCATCCGTTTTCATCGACACCATGCGCGAACCGTACCCCGAACTGGAACAGCGGCGTGACCACATCCTGCGAACCATCACCGATGAAGAAAAGCGATTTGCCCGCACGATTGATGGCGCGTTAGTGCGCCTGATAGAAATCACAGACCAGATGCGGCTTGCCCATGAGACAGAGGTCTCTGGTGAACGCGCCTTCAATTTATACGCCACCTACGGGCTGCCGCTAGAAATCACCCGTGATTTGGTGAAGCAGTGGAATTTCACCGTAGACGAAGCGGGCTACACCGAAGCACGACGATTGCACGCCCTCACCAGCGGCTCTGGGGCGTTCGACCAATACGAGTCAGGAAGCAATGTTTATGGCGATTTACTAAACTCGCTACACGAATCGGGGCAATTGGAAAACGGCGTGGATCACGACCCCTACGCGGGGGCAAAGATGGGCTCGGAAATCGTGGGCATCATCCGCGATGGTGAA
>CAYSDT010000238.1:3530-5234 GCA_964429835.1 uncultured Ardenticatenaceae bacterium
GTTGAAAACGGCCGTCGATCAGACATACGGCGCAATCACACCGCCACCCATCTGTTGCACCGCGAATTACGCGCCCATTTGGGTAAACACGTCACCCAGCAAGGCTCATTCGTCGCCCCCGACCGACTGCGCTTCGACTTTTCACACGGCGAAGCAGTTGACAAAGCGACGCTGGCGAATATCGAAGCAGACATCAACGCCGCTATTATGGAAAATATGCCCGTCAAACTCAAATACATGGGGCAAAAAGAAGCGGTCAACGCGGGGGCGATGGCACTATTTGGCGAAAAATACGGTGACATCGTAAGAACCGTCACCGTCGGCGACAGGGACGAGGCGTATTCGATGGAATTATGCGGCGGCTTACATGTCGCCGAAACAAACGACATCGGGCAGTTCGTTTTTGTCAGCGAAGGGTCGGTGGCGGGCGGGGTGCGCCGCGTGGAAGCGGTGACAGGCCGCGCCGCGCAAGAACTCATCAGCAAACGGCTGCAAATGCTCGACCGTGTGGCGACGTTGCTGAATGCGCCCATCGCTGAAATGGAAGCACGATTAGAATCGTTACTGAGTAACCATCACGCCTTGCAAAAGGAGATGGAAAAGGCGAAACGGCAGTTGGCGCGGGCGCAGTTCACGGAACTGTTAGCGCAGGTGCAAACGGTGAAAGGTGTACCTGTATTAACCGCTCAAATTGAAGGGGTGGATGTGGACACGCTGCGGGAAATGACGGATTGGTTCAAGGATAAGGTGGGGTCAGGAACGGCCGTTTTGTCCACAGTTCGCAATGGCAAGCCGATCATCATCGCCGCCGTGACCGACGATTTGATCAAGCGCGGCATCAAAGCGGGCGACATCGTGCGTGAAGTGGCGAAAATGGTCGGCGGCGGCGGCGGCGGGCGGCCGAATTTGGCTCAGGCTGGCGGCCGTGATGCGAGCAAGCTGCCAGAGGCGTTGGCATATGTGGCGGTGATGGTTGAAGAGAATTTGAGAGAGTAGATAATATCGAAAACAAGCATTTATCCGCAGATTACGCCGATTTTCGCAGATTAACAACAAAAAATCTGCGCCATCAGCATAATCTGCGGATTATTTTGTTCCCAAAGGTAATGCACCAACATATACCCATCGCCCGCGCTGTTTTTCAAACAGACTGCGCTCGGTGAAGGACGCATCACGGCCGTTTTGCAATAAAACAGCGCGAAAAGTGACAGTCGTTTCCGTCTCCGCCAAAATCTGCAAGCCAACAAAGTCGGTTTGCTCACAAAATCGGCTCAATTCTTCGCGGCTTGATGGTGTGTCCAATTGCTCCGTCTGCATGATGTAGCCAACTTTGCCGAGCGCAAAGGCCGCGAAGCGGGAGCGCATTAGAAGGGTTGGGGTAAACGGCCGTTTACCCCGATGATACGGCTGGCAGCATACTTTATATGGCTCACCGCTTGTGCATGGGCATAAGTTTGTCATAATCTATACTATCGGCACGGTTCATTTTATGCAAAATAATCTTTACCGTTTAAGAGCGGATACAAGACCACGCCCCTACAATTTACTCCTGTAAAGGCATTATGGTCGCCCAATGCGACCACGGATTGTACAGATGATTTTTCGCAACATCTCAATAACTTGGGGTAAAGACCTGACAGGTTTCATCCAGACCTCTTGTTTTACACGAGTATCTTTGAAAAACCTGTCAGGTCTCCCGAAATA
>CAYSDT010000239.1:0-5160 GCA_964429835.1 uncultured Ardenticatenaceae bacterium
ACTAAAGCCCCATTTCCTTTTATAATCGAATCCTTCTATAATATGGAAGGTTGTAGACAATGCTAACTATCTCAGACCAATAGCAGTTGAAAATGATAATCAATGCAAACCAACAGGTTCAATACATGACGATTTTATTACTTACACATACAAAAAGCAGCCTTGAACAGGAGTTGCGATTGCTTCTGCCAGCAGAGGAGACACTTTTAAGTGCAACTTCCATTGAAGAGGCGTTGTCCGTGCTGCATACAGCCGCATCTGGGCGTGTCAGCCTGATTGTGTTGGATTCAGAATTAAATACCGTTGATTCTTGTAAACAGTTGCGCGAAGAGCCATTAACGGCCGTTTTTCCCATCATCGCCATCTTATCAGACCCCGCCCAACAGGAAGCCGCCATGCAAGCAGGTGCAACAAGTTATATGTTGCTGCCCCTCACCCCCACCCGCATACAATCCTGCTTGGCTCCCTATGTAGAGCAGAAATATGACCTTCCTTTCACCGTATTGCTCAGCACATTGGAAGATGTAAAAGAAGGCATCCCCTTTGTGCAGGCGTTAATCGAACATCAAGAAATGATGGCGGTCACATTAGGTGCAGTCACATCCACCATATATTTAGGCAACGATAAACCACCCGAAGCAGATGCAGATAACATCCTTTCCCTGCCTCTCCTTGGCGAGCAACGGCATATGGGCATTTTACGCTTGGAATATGAACATCCCATCGCCCTTACGCCAGCAGAACGACAAACAATTGATACGGTGGTCGCCATTATCGGGCATTTACTGGAAGTTTCTTCCTTGCAGGAAGAGTCTCAATTTTACGCAACACAGATCGCATTTTTGATATTGATCGCCAAGATGTTAGCCGAACAGTCTGAAATGAACGAGATACTGTCACTGACATTGGAACACGCGGTCAGTTTGCTCAACGCTTCTACTGGTGACATTTGGCTCTACTCATCCAGTGGTGAGCAATTAGAATCAGCCTCATCTCTATCAGCCAGCGTCACCTATCATCCGCACAGCAATATCCCTGTGGACAGGGGCATTTTAGGATGGGTTGTCACCCAAAGAAAGCCAGCCCATTTGGATGCGCTTGCCGACGCGCCGCAGTTTGATGCGGATGTGGATGAGGCGTTGTTGAATAACGGCCGTTTTCTACTAGCCATCCCCCTTCACCACCAAAAAGTATTGGGGGCTATCGTCCTTCAATCCCACGCACACCCATTCAGCAAGCAAGATGTCATGTTATTAGAAGGCATTGCCAGTCTATTGGCTTCCGCCGTCGCTAACGCCATGAAAGTGGAAGAGTTGCGCGACTACACCGCCCAACAGCAAGCGTTATACGAAATGAGCCACCAAATTGCTGGCGGATTAGATTTACAGAACACCTTAAACCGCACATTAGGATGGGCTGTACGTCTGGTTAATATAGAAATTGGGTTACTCTGGATAATTGACGCAGGTGGCAATCATTTACGCCTGTCTGCCTCGCATGGGTTAACCGATTTACCCGAAGAAGAGATTCTCATTGATGGGTGTATATTGGGCGATTTTCTCAAAACGGCACACCCAGTCACCATTAACGATCCCAAAAATGATGCACGATATGCCCATCGGCTGGAAAAGCGCATTGGTTTTATCCCCCATAATCTACTAAGCGTACCGCTAATTTATCAAGGCAAACCCATCGGCTATTTATGTTTGCTCAATAAAATTGGAACTGATTTTGACAAAACGGATGCCGATTTGCTCGCTACGGCAACCGAAATGATTACCCTCGCCATCGGCAACGCCCGCCTGCACGCCAAAACCATCGCCCTCATGGATGAGCGGGAGCGATTGTACAAGCAAGCACTCCAATCTGAGCGATTGGCGACAGTTGGGCGGCTGACCGCCAGTTTGGCGCATGAAATCAACAATCCCATGCAAGCAATCAAAGGGGCGATGGCGTTGGCGTTAGAAGAGTTAGATGACCCTGTGTCGTTGCGTGAATATCTTGAACTGGCTATCGATCAGGCAGATCGGGTGGCAACATTGGTCGACCGTATGCGCCAAATTTACCAACCGCATACCGACGCGCCAGAAGCGGTAGATTTAAACCATGTGCTGCAAGAGACGATCACGGTGGCACGGAAAGAGATGCGGCGGCAAAATACCACGCTGGAAATCAGCCTTTTACCTGATTTGCCCGTTGTGTGGGCATCGGCCAATCAGCTGCATCTGGTTTTCCTGAATACCCTATTAAATCTCGGCGATATGATTGGCAAGCATGGTGGCGGAAAGTTGTTTATTCGTACTTATGCTACGCCATCGGTGGTGCGGATTGAATTTACAACGGCCGTTTCCCTCATCCCCATCGCTAGTTTAACAAAACTTTTGCACGGGGAAGCTCCCGAAGAGATGGGGTTCGGCCTCTCCCTTAGCCGTGACACCATCATCGCCCACGGCGGCACATTGGATCTGATAGAACATGACGAACAGGTGACATTCCGCATTGAATTGCCCACGCTTGATCGTTAGTAGGGGCGGTTCGCGAACCGCCCCTACATCTCGACTGAAATTCAATTTTCGCCAGTGTCCAGTTATCAATTGTTAATTATCAACGAACACATTATTTCTTATGACCACTCCCCATCTTTTAATTGTTGACGATGAAGAAAGCATCCGCTTTATTCTGGAACTTTCTTTACGCAATAGAGGCTATCAGATAGATAGTGCCAAAAACGGCCGTGAAGCCATCCATAAATTACAAACGCAAGCGTATGATCTTATCCTGCTTGATTTACAAATGGGAGAGATTGGCGGCATGGAAGTCTTCGACATCGCCCGTAAACAAGATAAGGATATGGTCGTGATTATTCTCACCGCACACGGCTCGCTGGAAAGCTCTGTTGAAGCGTTGCGGCTGGGTGCATTTGATTATTTATTCAAGCCAACCACGCCGCAAACCATCCGTGACCGTGTGCGTGATGGATTGGCAACACGCCGCAAAAAACAGCAACGGCAACAACTTGTTACCCAAATTGATTCATTACAGCAACTGCTTGATGAGTTAAATGATGACAATGCGGCCGAGTCAAATACATCTGCAACTGATCGCTTTATACATTCTGGCACACTAGTCATTGATACCCATCATCAGGTTATCGCTTTTGATAACAAAACCGTTGACTTAACGACGACTGAATACAATCTTTTGCTCTGTCTGGTTGAAAATTCACCAGCCACACTCCCTCCGCGCCAATTACTCAACTGTGGTATGGGGTATGATGGAGAAGATTCGGAAGCGGGTGAGCTTGTTAAATGGCATATTCATAAATTACGCCAAAAAATCGAAACCAACCCAAGCCATCCGCAACATATTATAACCGTCCGCCACAAAGGGTATATGTGGCGGACATAATAATTGACAATTGACAATTGATAATTATCAATTTTTTGCTATGACACCAGACAGCAATGCAGAACGCATAAATTTATTGGCACGATGGGCGATTATCGGCCGTTTGGCTGCCAGTCTTTTCCACGAAATCAATAACCCGATGCAAACCATTCAAGGTGCAACGGGCTTGGCGATGGAATCGTTGGGACAACTGAATTCGCAAACCGCTTCCCAAAACCTTGATACCTATCTCAATCTGACTTTACAAGAATCCGACCGCATTATGCAGTTGATCGCTCGTGCGCGGCGCGTGTATCGCCCTGAAAATAACCAGCGAGAACTGTTCGACCTGAATATACTGCTACAAGAGATGCGTATTTTAACCCGCGAGGAGATGCACCGTAAAAAAATCAGTTTGCGACTGGAGCTTGACCCATCGCTTCCGCCCATTTATGCACAGTTCAGCGAACTTTCGTTGGCGTTCCTCTGTCCGCTGCTGGAAATAAGCGATGCGATTGAAACGGTGGGCGGTGGTAATCTGTCGTTGTCTTCGTACATGGAAGAGATGTATATTTGCGTGAAATTGTCTACACAAACATTACAAAAGCTGCCAGATGATGGGTTTCAGTTCATTGTCTGTCGTGAAGTGATGGCTGAATATGGCGGTGCGGTTGAGGAGGTGGAGGAAAACGGCCGTTTAAGCATCATCCTCACCCTTCCCCTCCACTCTGTTCTACATCACACACAGGAATAGACCTGACAGGGTTCACCAACACCTCTTGTTTTACACAAATACCACAAAAAAAACCTGTCAGGTCTCCCTCGATATTTTGAAAAATAGTAGGAATCATTATGAGCATACCGCGCATTTTAATTGTAGATGACGAACCTGGCGTTCGTCTGGTTCTGGAACACACGCTGCTGTCAGAGGGGTATGAATTAGAAACGGCCGTTAATGGTGAAGAAGCCCTGCAAAAAATAGCGGCCACCAATTACGATCTCCTGCTCCTTGATTTGCATTTGGGGAATATAGATGGATTGCAACTATTGGAAGCCGCGCATCATAAAGATGAAACGGCCGTTGTTATCATCCTCACTGGCTACGCCTCAATGGAAAGTGCCGTCGAAGCACTCCGACTAGGCGCATTCGATTACCTCTTCAAGCCCGTCATGCCCGACATAATCCGCCAACGTGTAAAATCGGGATTAGCAGAACGCGCACAAGAACTTGAACGCACACAGATTTTAGAGCAGATGGACGCACTACGTCAGGCACTCAGCGTCGTTGATGCAAAACGAGCGGCCGTCAGCCGCAACGATGCCGACAAACGCTTTATCCGAAAAGGAAAGCTCATCATTGACCGCCACCATCACACCGCCACATTAGATACCCGCTTATTAGAATTGACAACGGCCGAGTACGACATTTTACTCAGGCTGGCCGAAGAGTCCCCTAACCCTGTATCAGCACAACAGTTATTATCCACTGCGCTTGGCTATCAGAACCATCCAGCCGAAGCACGCGAAAAGGCTAAATGGTACATCCACCATCTGCGCCGCAAAGTAGAACCTGACCCCAAACACCCCCAATTTATTAAAACCGTTCGCGGCAAAGGGTATCTTTGGGACAACAGCGCATAGGATCAAGGAAATTGTCAATTGTTAATTGGCAATGGTCAATTGTCAACGGGGGTAAGGGCGCATTTCAGTTTGGGGGCAAGACGATCTGCTCTCGTAACATCGGTTAAAAACCGATGTCTGGTACAAGAAACG
>CAYSDT010000240.1:0-2985 GCA_964429835.1 uncultured Ardenticatenaceae bacterium
ATGTTGCCAACATTATGGGCGGCAACTGGGTGAATTTACTGCGTCGTGCGTGGGGTTGATAGTTGATAACCATATCGCAGAGTGATATTATTGCCGTATGATACAATCATTTGCATCAAAAGAGACAGAGAAGGTATTTAACGGCCGTTTGTCCCGTAAATTACCCCATAACATCCAAAGAACAGCGCGACGTAAACTGCTCTATTTATATGATGCTGAAGATTTACAAGATTTGTTAGCTCCGCCAGGAAATAGACTTGAAAAATTGCGTAGAGACCGAGAAGGTCAGCACAGCATCCGTATCAATGACCAATGGCGTATTTGTTTTCGATGGGAAAATAATCGTGCTTATGATGTTGAAATAGTAGATTATCATTAAATGAGGATTTAGTTATGAACGATAGATTACCCCCAGTTCATCCTGGCGAAGTTTTACTGGAAGATTTCATGAAGCCATTAAAATTGAGTCAATATCGTGTGGCGAAAGATTTGGGTGTACCTGCTATGCGTATCAACCAAATTGTGCATGGAAAACGTGCTGTCACAACAGATACGGCAATGCGGTTAGCACGTTATTTTGGAACAAGTCCAGATGTATGGCTGCGTTTGCAGGCACGGTATAATTTGGAAATTGCTGAAATAGATCATGGCGCACAAATCAGCAAAGAAGTACAGATATTGGATCGTAGTCAGTTTGGACAGGCCGTTCCAGCCTTTGCCTAAAATGCCATCTTTTATGCCCCATCTCCCCATCCAACAACGCTGGATGGAACAAAAGCACCCCATGCCCGTGACTGTGGCAATTATCCATAGAAAAACTGGTGATAACTCCCGTTATTTGCTTATTCGCCGCGTTAAAGAGCCTTATGCAGGCAAATGGGCATTGGTTGGCGGCAAATGGGATTTTGGCGAAACATTGGCTGAATCTGTTGTCCGTGAAGTGGAAGAAGAAACAGGGCTGCAAACGTCGTTTGTCACTCTGCGTGATGTGGTAAATGAGTTGCTCGTTCCCCATGCTGATGCTGATCAGGGGGCGCATTTTCTTCTATTTGTATGTGAAGTGACGGCATTAACTGATGAAGCAAAAGAGCAATCAGAGGGTGAAGTTGGCTGGTTTACGGTGCAAGAGTTGCATGCCTTGAATATGGAGAAGCAAATTGTGCCGACTGATTATTTGATGCTTGAGAACTGTGAAAAACGGCCGTTTTCCATCCCCCACACCGAAGCAGAAGTGCTATCTGACAACGGGGTAAGCGTGGTACATCGCTTTGAAACGATAGCGTAGGTTAAATTTCAAAAAAATTCAAGAAATATGAATACAATAAACAAGAAGTGGCTGTTTGCCCTTATTATTTTTATCGTTATCGCAGGGGTGATGGGGACGCAAACCCCCATCGCCCCTGCGAACGCCCAAACTGACCCGACGGCAACGCCGCCAGCGGAACCAGTGACACCTGTGTCGCCCGACCCCGTGCCAACGCGAGATTTGCGTTTTGGCCTTGTTGAAGGCTTTTGGGAGCCAGAAGAAACGGCCGAACTCGCACCCGGCTGGGATCGCATCCTTTTTTATTGGCGCGAAATTCAGCCCAATGATGCCGACGATTGGAACACCCTGCACGTCTACGAAGAGTGGCTGGCGGAAGCGGACGCGCAGGGGCGGCAGGTGATGGGGCTGCTCAAAAACACCCCCGCGTGGGCGACGGACGGCTTGCCCGAATCGGGGCTGCCGCGCGGTCTCTATTTACCGACGGATGACCCTGAAAATTTGTGGGCAAATTACGTCCGCCGTATTGCTCAGTATTACGGGCCGCTCGGCGTGCATCATTGGATTGTGTGGAACGAACCCGACATTTTGCTCGGCGAACACGGCCATGAATTCACGGGCGATGAGGCCGACTATTACCAACTCGTCAAGGTGGCGTACACCGTCTTGAAGGAAGAAGACCCCCAAGCGGTCGTCCATTTGGGCGGGCTGACGTATTGGCATGATGTGGCAAACGGCCGTTCTCCATATTTGGAACGCTTTTTAGAAGTCGTCACCGCCGACCCCGAAGCAGAAGCGAATAATTACTTCTTCGATGCCATCACCTTGCACATTTATTACCGCGTGGAAACCGTGCCGTCCATCGTTTCTGAAATGGATGCCATTCAGCAAGAATTTGGGCTGGACAAGGAAATTTGGATCAACGAAACGAACACAACGACGGCGTATGATCCCGAATGGTGGACGGAAGTGCCGCCGTTTCCCATCAATTTAGATCAGCAGGCGTACTATTTGGTGCAGGCGTATGGGCTGGGTTTTGCCGCTGGCGCGGACAGTATCGGCACATACAAGCTGATCGATATTCATCTGCCGCCGGGCGCGGAATCGTTCGGCATGTTGCGCCCTGATTTGAGCAAACGGCCAGTTTATTTTGCGTACAAGACCATCGTGGAGCAGTTATCGGGATTTACGGCCGTTTCTCACGAAAGCGACTGGGATCATAATCTGCTGACGTTCGACATGCCCGACGGTGTGACCCATCTGCTCTGGGCGCGGTCGGGCAAGGGAATCGTGCTGGATGTGCCTGCGACGATGGATGAGGCGGTGTTGGTGGGGATTGATGGGGTGGAAACGGCCGTTACGCCCATCAGCAACACGTACTCCATCACCCTGCCCGGTGCCATCTGCACCGCCGAAGAGTGTCTGACAGGGGGGGAACCGTTTTTCCTCGTGGAAAAGTTCCCGCCCACGCCCACGCCGACAGCAACGGCGACTGCATCACCGACACCATCGCCCACTGCAACTTTACCGCCAACTTCCACACCGCCGCCAACCGCAACCGCGACGGCAACGTCAACCATCGCCCCAACTGCGACAACGGAAGCGACGGCAACACCTGTGCCGACGGCGACCCCTGTCCCCTCTTCTGAATCAGGAGTGGCGGCTAATGCGTCTTATTTGTTGTTTGGGATTGCTGGGATATTAACGGCCGTTGGCGGCCT
>CAYSDT010000240.1:3085-5158 GCA_964429835.1 uncultured Ardenticatenaceae bacterium
ATTGACCATTATTATCCTCATCTCCTAAAAGTGATGTAATGTTGTCAAGTCTTCGTTCACGGCATCCATCAAATGATCGCCAAGCCCTAAAATTATTATGCCCTGTTTTTCACCATAGCGAATGACGCTTTGGTCTACATAAAGCGTCGCCAACGCCCCGATAAAGCGGTACTGTTCTTTATCCGCATATTCAGGGAAATAGTCACGCGCTTCTTTCATGCGTTCCATAAACTGATTGATCTTTTCTGCTGACAAATTGCTCTTCGCTTCTGCAATCAACACATAGCCGCCACAAACTGCCACCACATCAAACTCTTGTGACTTGCCAATAAGGTGTGGATGCTTGCGTTTCATACGCACGGCAAACATATCCAACTCTTCAGATGGTGAGCAGTTCACCACTTCGCGCAGGATACGGGGAACGCTGGGAGCAACAATATCCTCTACCAATGTCCCCCATTTGTTCGCTAATTCTCCCCATTGCTTATTCATTGCTTTGCGGTCTGCGCGCATTTCAGCTACGAAATCAGCGTGTGCCTTGCTGCTCGCTTCACGATCCGCGTGCATTTCGTCTTTGAATTCAGCCATTTCACCTTTGAAATCGGCCATTTCAAATGATAAGCGTGTTAATGCGCGATCCGCACGGGCATTACTTTGCTTAATTGATTGTAATACGTCTTCCATGAGTATTTCCAATCGATGAACTCTTGGTTCGAGTCTTGGCTCAAGATAAGATGCCATTGTCATATTTCACCTCTATACATTACTTACTGCTGATTGCTCATGCACAGTATACCATAAATGAAAATTGTCAATTGATCATCCGCCAAACCACGGGTAGAAAATAACATACAAAACGCTGGTGATGGAACACGCCAACAGCATTGCGGGGATGCCAACCCTGCTCCATGATTTGGCGGTGATAGGCGTTTTTGTCTTTTCCGATAACGACACCACGATGATATTCGCCGTCGAGCCAATAATCGTGCCATTGCCGCCGAAACCCGCGCCAAATGCCAACGCCCACCACAACGGCTCGGCATTCATTCCCGACGTGCCCAATTGGGCAATCACAGGGATGAGGGCGATGGTAACAGGGATATTGTCAATAACGGCCGATAACAACGCCACCGCCCAAATCAGCAGTACCCCAAACCAGACAGGCTCAATGTTCGCGCCGATGCTCAAGATGCGTTCAGCCAGCCACGTCAACACGCCAGCCGATTCCAGTCCGCCGACCATTACGAACAGTGCCGCAAAAAAGACGAGAGCCGTCCATTCCACTCGTTCAAATACGTCGGTAAGGTCTTTGGGATTGACCCAAATGAGCGCAATCGCCGCCGCTGCCATCGCCACAAAAGAGGGGCTGATGTGAAAGCGATGGTGGATGAAGAAAAAGAAGACAGCCACGCCCAGCACGATCAACACTTTACGCGCCGTCGCCACATCATCTAAGGCGCGTGAGGGGTCTAGCTGGTTGACGCGCTCGACCATTTTTGGCGTGCCGACCAATTCTTTACGGAACATCCAAAGCAACAAAGCCAATACCGCCGCCCATACCACGACAACGACGGGTAGCGTGTGGGTGATGAAGTCGCCAAATGTGAAGGGAACGGCCGAGCCGATTAACACATTTGGCGGGTCGCCAACCAGCGTGCCGATGCCGCCCGTGTTAGAAAGGATAGCTTCTGCAATCAGAAAGGGGGCGGGGCTTAACCCCAGCACTTCGCAAATTAAAATGGTGACAGGGGCGATGAGAATGACGGTGGTGACATTATCCAAAAACATGGATAGCACGGTGGTGACAACGCCTAACATGATGAGCAGGCGCACGGGGTTTCCTTTGGAAATACGCCCCGCTTGAATGGCTAGATATTCAAAAAATCCAGTCGGGCGCAATAGTGCAACAAGAACCATCATGCCAAACAGAAGCCCCAGTGTACTAAAATCAATCGAAGCGGCCGCTTCTTTCTCGCTATAAAAGCCGAGAAAAATACCAGCAGAAATCATCAATCCTGCGCCAGCAATGGCGATGATGGTGCGATGGATACGTTCGAGAAAGATGAACGCTAA
>CAYSDT010000241.1:0-5152 GCA_964429835.1 uncultured Ardenticatenaceae bacterium
GGTAATTTTGACTTTTTTGAAGGCGATCCCGACTCGGCCTTAGCCATGATGCAAAAAGGGGACGCACTGCTGCTCATTCCGATGACTGCCGCACGATTAGGCGTAAGTGTAGGCGACACGATTTCCGTCGCCACACCGCACGGCGATGTTGGTTTTGTTGTGGCTGGGATTGGCGGCACGACTTCCAATTTCACCCTCTTTTCCTATGCTGACGGCGAAAGATATTTTGATTTGACTGACCCCGCTTGGTTAGGCATTGTTGCCAAAGAGGGGGAAGCGGACGAGGTGATAGCCGAGTTGGAAAAAGTTATCACTCCCTTTGACAATCTGGTTGTTTTTGATCTGCGCGATTCTGGTGCAGGGGGATTGACGGAGATTGTGGATCAGTTGCGATCTTTGCTCAATGCGATGTTGCTACTGGCGGTGATCGTGGCCGCGTTGGGCATTGTCAACACGATGGTGATCAACGTCAGCGAGCGCGGGCGGGAGATTGGACTGTTGCGGGCGGTGGGGGCGACGCGGCGGCAAGTGCGGCAATCGGTGATGGTTGAGGCGGCGGTGGTCGGCTTGATGGCCGCGTTCATTGCCGCTGGGTTGGCATTGCTTTTGTTGGGCATGTATTCATTGATTTTTTTGCCGAATGGGGGCGCGTCAGTCGGGCTTCGTATGAATCGTGACGTGTTTGCAAATATGATGCTGCCTGCGTTGAAAGATTGGGGGAAAACGGCCGTTTTCTCCCTCATTCTCGGCCCCCTCATCGCTGCCCTTGCCGCGTATTATCCCGCCCGCCAAGCCGCCGCTGTCAACGTCGTGGAAGCGACGCGCAGTGAGCAGTTGTCACTTTCCAGCGGGGGAAACGGCCGTAAAGAATCCCGCCATCAACCCAGCAAACATTTATACAGCTTGGCATGGCGCAATTTGCAGGAGTACAGATGGCGGGCAATGTTCAGCGCATTTGCCGTCGCGCTGGGCGTGGCGATGATCGTCGCGGCTGAGGTGACCAGTTCAGGCATTGTGGGCGGGTTGAGCGGCGATGGGGATGAGCTTTTGGCATGGTTTTTGGACATGTTAGACATCGTGCTTTCCATCATTGGCATTATTATTTTGGCAGCGGCGGGCTTCCTCATTTTTAATGCGTTCGGGATGACGGTGACGCAACGACGGAAGCAAATCGGCCTTTTGCGGGCGTTGGGGATGACACGCAAACAAGTGATGCGCCAAATTCAGACAGAGGCGTTGATAATCGGCGCGGCTGGCACGGCGTTGGGGCTGCTGTTGGGGTCTCCATTTGGCAATCTCACCCTGACTGCGTTCCGCAAGTTGGGCGTGGAAATGGGGCGGGGCAGCCCGTCTGTCGGCAGCCTTGTGTGGGGCGTGGTGATGGGGATCGGCATTACGCTGCTCTCCGTTTGGATTCCAGCGCGGCGAGCGGCTAAAGTTTCACCATTAACCGCCCTCCAAGCAAGTGACAACAGTCAACTTAGCAGCCGCCATTCGCCACTTATCACTCGCCGCTCGCTGATCGGTGTACTGATCTTCATCATTTTATGGGGGTATCTTGCCATCGCCCCGCCGGGCGCGTGGAGCGGCAATCACCCGCCGATGGAATTGATCATGATCCCCGTTTTGCTGTTGCCATGGATGGTGGCTGTCGGCTTGCTGCTGCCAGCGTTGATCGGCGGCGCGGGGGGATTGATGAAGCGGGTCGCGGTAAAAATTGGCACTGTAAACGGCGGTCGGACAATAAATGCCCGCCTCATCGCTGATAATTTAACCCGTGACAGGCGACGGGTGACGTTGACCGTCCTCACCTTTGCCGTCGGATTGACGATGATTAGCGGGATGAGGGGCATCTTGACATTCAGTAATGATGTGTTGTTGGTGCAAAGTGCGGCGGGTTCGCTGGCGCAAACGACGTGGTACGTTTACCCGTTTGACCGTAACAACGGCATTGATCAGTTAGATGAAATGAGTAACGGCGTTGGGCTGTCGCCAGCGGTGATGGCAGATTTTCTTGAATTGGCTGACGGCCGTGCCATCGTCACTGAAGAGTATATAGTGACGATTCCTGAAATCAGTGCCATCATGCCTGGCTTCTTTTCGAGCGTAAGTGAGTTGAGAGAGTTGACCCGTCCGGGCATGTTTACATTTGTGGAGGGGGATTGGAAAACTGCCGTTCCCATCATGGAAGCAGGGTGCGGGCTGTTGCTGCCACCAGTCGTTGCCAATCGGCATGAAGTCGGTGTGGGGGACGCGCTCATTTTGCCTGGCAAAGAGGGGGATGTGGCGTGCATCGTGGCTGGGATAGGCAGCGGCGGTAATCTGCCCATCTCGCGCATCAGCATGGCGGCCAAAGAGCAGTTTGCTGTCGGTAATCCGACGGTGTTGATGATGTGGCCGCTGCCCGAAACGGATGAAGCGGCGTTCAGGGATGAACTGGACGCGCTTGCCGACAAGCACGGAGATGCGGCTTGGGTTAATGATACTCAAGAGGAGTTAGACGCGGTTTTGGACACGAGCGACCAGTTAGAAAAGATGACCTATGCGATGTTGGCGTTGGCTGTGGTGGCGGCGGCGTTGGGGATGGTCAACACGACGGTGATGAGTGTGACCGAGCGGCGGCACGAGTTTGGTTTGTTGCGGGCGGTGGGCATGACGCGGCGGCAAGTGGTGACGATTGTCACGGGTGAAGCGGCGATGGTCGGCGTTCTCGGTGGGCTGGTTGGGTTGATTGCAGGGACGGGAATGACTCTCATTTTTGGCTTGAGCTTTGGTGGTATTCCGTTTGGAATAGTGGATTTGCCGTTGTGGTCGTCCGCTTGGGAAGCGGGGCAACAGGCGATAGCGGCGGGGCTGGTCGGCATGATTCTTGCGCCGATGATTGCGGCGTTTGCGGCGTATTGGCCTTCGCGCTCGGTGCTGCGTGGTTCGGCGATTGAGACGATGGAAGGCCGCTCCCATTCCCCCCGAAGCAGCGCGGGGCGGTTCAGCAGGGGAAGCATTCGCACACGGTTTGTGGGGGGAACGGCCGTTCTCATGCTGCTGGTTTTGGTGGGATTAACGGCCGTTGTTACTCTTCACGCCCGCGATTATTTGGAAGAAGTGATGGCTGATTCCGTTACGGCGATGGTCGAATTTACGGCTAATCTCATCGAGTTCAATTTACCGCCAGATGCCGACGCGCTAACGCTGGATACGTTGCAAAACGGCAGCATGAATGCCGAAACGATGCTCCAGTTCCGTTCGCTGATTGATGAGATGAATGCTTACGGGTTTGCAGAATTTATCATCGCTGATCAGGATGATGTTGTACTTTTTGGTTTTGATATGGGCCAGATGGGGACGGTGTTACCGTCATTGCAGGATGGGGAAAGGACGATAACGGCCGTTACCGAAACCGACGACGGCCAACGCCAAATCGAAGCCAGCGCACCCATCCGTAACGCGGATGGCGACCTGCTGGGTAGTTCACGCCTGCGAATGGAATTGGGGGAAATCAACGATTTTCTGCGCGATTTGAGCGGAGCCATCCTGATGGTGGGCGCACTTATTTTGGCGTTGGGGCTGGTGCTGGCATGGTGGGCGACAACGCCGCTGGTGCGGACGACACGGCAATTGGCGGCGGGGGCGGAGCAGGCGGGACAAGGGCAATTTGGAAAAATCGCCCTACAGAGAAGGTGGAATGTGTCGTTGAAGGTGAAATTAACGGCCGTTATGGTCATCATTCTCATTTTATTAGTCGGGCTGTTGGAGCAAGTCGTCCTTCCCATTGAGCGGCAAAAAGTGGAAGAAGTCACCCAAACCACACTCATCGTTGCCACAGAATGGATGGCGCAGCTATTTTCGTCAGGGCTTGCCGATCAATCAGTCAATCTGTCCGAAATTAGCGACCTGTCTGACATGTTGCAATTGGCGCAGGCGACCGACATCAGCAAAATGCAAGACCTCAGCGACCAAATGCAGACGGCGGACATCGCTTACATGGCATTGATCAATGAAAACGGCATTGTGCAACTCGCTGACCAGATCGACATGATTGGCAGTGACATCCCTATCCCCACACAAACGCAACTCGAAGAGACGGTGTGGCAGGATGATCCCATCTGGCGCATCACCACGCCGCTGTACAATGAGGGCAACAGGACGATTATCGGCGGGCTGCAAATGGGCATGTACTCGGCACAAGTGGATGATTTCCTCGACGAAAGCCGCGCACTTTTCCGCCTCACGGGCATCATCGCCATCTTGGCGGGGGTGATTTTGGCACAGGTTATCGGCGGCGCAATCACCGCTCCTGTGCAACGGTTGGCTGCCGACAGCCGCCGCGTGGGCGATGGTGATTTGTCGGTTCAGTTCAAGGTCAACAGCCATGATGAATTATCACAATTGGCAGGCGCGTTTAACGAAATGGTGACGGGGTTGCAGGAGCGGGAATGGTTAAGGGATATGTTCGGCCGTTTTGTCAGTCGGGAAGTGGCGGAGGCGATTCGTACAGGGCAGGTGAAGTTGGAAGGGGAAAACCGCGTCGTCAGTGTCCTGTTTTGTGATATTCGCGGCTTCACCTCTCGTTCGGAAAAGTCTACGCCAGCTGAAATCGTCGCCTTGCTCAATGAATATCTGCCCGTCGTTGTCGATGCGGCACAAAAACATGAAGGTACGGTCAATAAATTTGGTGGTGACAGCACGTTAATCATCTACGGCGCACCCAAGCAGTTGCAGGAAAGTGCGTATCGGGCGGTTTGCACGGCATTGGAAATGCAGCAAAATTTAGCGGCACTCAATCAGACGTTAGCCGCACGGGGCGAAGAGCCGATCCGCATTGGTGTGGGCATCAGCACGGGGATGGTGCTGGCGGGGGCGGTCGGCACTCCCGAACGGCAGGAGTACACGGTCATCGGTGATACGGTCAACCTTGCTTCGCGGATTGAGGCGTTGAATAAGGTGTATCCGCAGTATGGGGTGTTGATTAGCGGACAGACGTATGAGGCGTTAAACGGCCGTCAATCGGAGTTTTCTTTCACGGATTTAGGCGAGATTGAAATTCGGGGAAAAAGTGAAGCGGTGCGGGTTTGGGGAGTTGGGGCGTAATGACGATGGCTTGTCCAGTGAGGCGATTTGTACCGTGTTTTTGACTGAGTAAAGCGATGGATTC
>CAYSDT010000242.1:0-5114 GCA_964429835.1 uncultured Ardenticatenaceae bacterium
ATCAACTAAAAATATGCCGTTGAAAGGTCGTTTTTAGTTTTTAGTTGGCTGTTTTTAGTTGATTGTTTCTTTTCTGTAGCTATCTTTTGCCTCTCCCCTTAAACCCAGTATAATTTGCCCCGATCCTGCCTTCGTGCGGGACATATCCTGCCTTGAGCAGAGACTAGAAAGAAAAGAGGAATTAAATTTTGACCGAAGATATTGTAGTAGAAGAAACCGTTGGTATTGAAGAAGTCCATCCTATGGCCTTCCTGTTGACTGAAGACTTGTATGTACCCACCGCTGGCGAAATTCGCAAGGGCGTGGTTGTACGTAATCGTAAAAATGAAGTACTCGTTGACATTGGAGCTAAATCTGAGGGTGTTATTGCTGCATCAGAGCTGGATGGCATGGACGAAGAAACCCGTGCTGTACTGGTTGAAGATGCAGAAATCACCGTATTTGTCGTCGATCCTGAAGGCAAAAAGAACAGCATCATCTTGTCGTACACACAGGCACTTCAAGAGCAGGAATGGATTACCGTTTCCGAATACCAGGAAAACAAAACCTTATGCCAATGTAGAGTTCTTGGTGTAAATCGTGGCGGATTGCTCGTTGAAATCGGACATTTACGCGGTTTCTTACCCAAATCGCAACTGCAACGCCGCCGTCAAAGCGCGGAAGAGATCAACAAACTCGTTGGCAAGACATTGGATGTCAAAGTCATTGAGGTCGATCACGAACAACGCCGCATCATCATGTCCGAACGTGCCGCCATGCGTGAATTACGCGCCGCTAAACGTCAGGAACTGATGGAAACATTGAAACCGGGCGCGATCTGTGATGGTACAATCGTCCATTTGGCCGATTTCGGCGCATTTGTTGATATTGGCGGTATGGAAGGTTTGGTGCATGTTTCTGAATTAAGCTGGAAACGCATTAACCATCCTTCCGAAGTATTGAAAGCGGGCGATGAGGTCAAGGTTGCTGTGTTGAGCATTGACCACGAAAAACAACGCTTGGCACTCAGTATCAAGAAATTACAGCCAGATCCATGGTCATTGGTCGCCAAGACCTACAAAGTGGGGCAACTGGTTGAAGCCAAAATTACAAAAATCACCCCATACGGCGCATTTGCCCGCATCAATGATGATAATGGCTTGATTGGCCTGATTCACATCTCTGAATTATCCGATGAGCATGTGGAACACCCGCGCGAGATCGTAACTGCATCGGAAATTGTTGCTGTTCGTGTCATTCGCATCAATCCAGGCAAACGTCAAATTGGCTTGAGCATCAAACAAGTCTCCTCAGATAAATATCTGGAAGCTGATATGGCTGCTGCAATGTTGATACAAGCGGCCGAGGCTGCTGAATCCGCACAAGAAGAGGTTGTTGAAACCGAAGTTGTTGAGGTTGAAGTGGTCGAAGCTGTGATTGAAGTCGTTGAGACGGATGCTGATGGCGAAGTTGAAGCCGTTGAGGTCATTGAAGTCGAAGTTGCGGTGGTTGAAGAAGAAGCCGTTGAGGTTGTTGAAGTCGAAGCTGTGGTGGTTGAAGAAGTGGCCGCTGAAGACGCAGGTAAGTCGAACGACTAAACGCAACGCGAAGAAATCTTAATAGTAAGCGTGAAACGTGAAACAACTATGCTCAATGTGTAGTTCAGTTTCACGTTTTGTGTTTTAATGGGACAGTGTTGTGAATTATTTGTCTAATTCATTTGTTTGAATTGCCGAATGATTAGGGGATGGTCATCGTTTCGATCAATCCCCTGACTTTCATTTCCGTGTAGATGGAAATCCACTGCTCTAAAAGAAAATAGATGCCTGCCTTCGCAGGCATGACAATGGATGCGGGGATAACTACCCCCTAATGATTGTCATTCCCGCGTAGGCGGGAATCTATGTTTGTATGAGAAAATGATGGCAGCGAGGTAATAGCAAATGAATGCATCAAAAAATTGGGGTCGATTTACACAACGGGCGCGTCGTGTGTTGAGTTATGCACAAGAGGAGGCCGAACGGCTGAATCATAGTTACATCGGTAGCGAGCATGTACTTATCGGTCTTATTCGTGAAGATGGTGGAGTTGCTGGCCGCGTATTGCGATCATTAGGATTAGATGTCAGCAAGGTTCAGAAGGCAGTTGAGAAGTTGTCTGGGTCGGGAGTACGCACGCCGTATACCAAAATCGAACTATCGCCAGAAACAAAGCGCATTTTGGAACTTGCTGTTGAAGAAGCGAAACAGTTGGGTCAACATTATGTTGGTACAGAGCATCTGCTTCTTGGGTTAGTGCGCCAAAATCAAGGGGCGGGGATGGATGTGTTACGCGGCTTCCGCATCACGGCCGAAAAAGTGCGTTCAGAAACAAAGCGTGCATTGCAACAAAATCCACCAGAAAAAGTTACGGCTGGCGGCCCATCTGGTCGTCGCCGAAAGAAAGGCAGTAAAAAGAAAGGCAAAAGTGATACGCCAATGATTGATCAGATGGCGACCGATCTGACTGCGTTAGCTGACGAGAATAAATTAGACCCTGTTATCGGTCGTAAGACGGAAATTGAGCGTGTCATTCAGGTGTTGGCACGGCGAACGAAGAATAACCCTGCATTGGTTGGCGAACCAGGCGTGGGGAAGACAGCCATCATTGAAGGATTGGCACAGCGGATTATTGATGGGCAGGTTCCGCAGTCGTTATATGGCAAGCGTGTGTTGCAATTGGATGTTGGTAGCCTTGTTGCCGGCACGATGTATCGTGGTCAGTTTGAAGAGCGCATGAAGCGCATCATTGAAGAGCTGAAAGAGAGCAGTAACATCCTGTTCATCGACGAATTGCATATGCTTGTTGGCGCGGGTGCGGCAGGAAGCTCTGTTGATGCCGCCAATTTGCTCAAACCAGCCCTCGCACGCGGCGAATTACAATGTATCGGCGCGACGACGTTGGATGAGTATCGTAAATATATTGAAAGTGATGCGGCGTTGGAACGCCGTTTCCAACCCGTGCGTGTGGAAGAGCCGAGTGAAGAAGAGTCCGTCCAGATATTGAAGGGAATTAAATCTGCATACGAACAGCACCATAGCCTATCCATCAGTGATGAGGCGATAGAAGCGGCCGTTACGCTTTCTACCCGCTATGTCCCTGACCGCTTCCTGCCTGATAAGGCAATTGACTTGATTGATGAGGGCGCGTCCCGTGTGCGGATGTACCGTGTGCCACAGCCAGCAGATATTCGTCAGGCTTACGACGAATTGCGCGAATTGCGTGATGAGCGCGTGGCGGCATCGAATGACGGCCGTGAGGGTGATGTAGAGGAATTGAAAGGACGTGAGGCCAAAATTCAAGCCCAACTCAATCAACTCCGCGCTGGCGGCTCAGTCGGTCCTGATATTAGTGTGACGGCCGAAGATATTGCCGAAGTGTTGGCGATGTGGACGGGTATTCCCGTTTACCAATTCACCGCCGAAGAGTCAGCCCGTTTGATGGACATGGAAGTTGAGATGGCAAAAACAATCGTCGGGCAGCAAGAGGCGATTGAAAGTATCTCAAAAGCCGTGCGCCGTGCGCGTGCTGGGTTAAAGAATCCCAATCGCCCCATCGGTTCCTTTGTCTTTTTAGGGCCGACAGGTGTTGGAAAGACGGAGCTGACCAAATCGTTAGCCAAATTCTTATTTGGCAGTGAAGAGGCGTTGGTGCAGTTGGACATGTCTGAATTTATGGAACGGCATACCGTTTCGCGGCTCGTTGGTTCACCTCCCGGCTATGTGGGATATGACGACGCGGGGCAGTTGACGGAGGCGGTTCGCAGACGGCCGTATTCCATCGTCGTTTTTGATGAAATTGAAAAAGCGCACCCCGATGTATTCAATGTGCTGTTGCAAATTATGGAAGAAGGGCAGCTTTCTGATGCCAAAGGCAACAAAGTAGATTTCCGTAATGCGATCATCATTATGACATCTAATGTCGGCGCAGACACCATCCGTCGCGGCCCCAATCTTGGATTTGCTTTCCAACGAGACGAAGAAACGTCTGTTGCTGAAGATTATGCTGAGATGCGGAAAGTGTTGATGGACGAGTTGAAGAAGGCATTTAAGCCAGAATTCGTCAATCGCGTTGACAGCATTGTGGTATTCCGCCAATTGGCATTGGCTGATATTCGTTACATTGTCGATATTATTTTGGGTGAGGTAAACGGCCGTTTAGTCGAACATGAACTAACATTAGAAACAACCGACGAGGCCAAACAATGGCTGGCTGAACATGGACACGATGATGAATTTGGCGCACGGCCGTTACGCAGATTGATCCAAACCAGCATTGAAGACCGCCTTTCTGATGCGGTGCTGTCAGGCACATTTGAAAAGGGTGAAACCATCATTGCCGATGTGGTTGAAGATGACGAAGGTGAAGACATCATCGTTTTGCGCGGTGAAGATGCGGTGTTGGAAATTGTTATACCAGAAGCTGAGGAAGAGTTGTTGGCAATTTAACCGTGGAGTGTGGAGGGTTTTATTATGACAATGCAAACTGTTCAATTTGAATTACCGATGACTCTGCTTGAGCGAGCGCGTGTGTGGGCGATAGATGAAGCGCGTGAATTGGTTACATCGTTGTTAGAAAATTATGTGCATGAATTAGAGCGTGATCAGCGGAGGCAAGCGTATGAAACATATTATGATACGCGCTCAGCAGGAGAGGAAGCGGAGGAATTATCATTGTTAGCTGATTTTACTTTTGCAGATGCTGAAATTACGGTATAGATTGCATTATGAATAAAAAACTTAGGCGAGGTCATATTTTTTGGGCAAATCTTGATCCTACGATTGGAGTCGAGATCAAAAAATTGAGACCAGTCATCATAATGTCTAATAATGTTATCAATCAACGCAGTCGATTAGTGATTGTTGTTCCCATAACAACAAATATCAAGCATTTTTCACCTAGCCATGTACTCATTCCGAAAGGGGAGAGTGGCTTGGCTAAAACATCTAAGGCACTTGCAGAGCAGATTCGTGCGATAGATAAACAACGGTTGGTTAATTATGCGGGCAGTATGTCGCCCCGTGTTTTGAAGTTGGTTGAGCAAGCAATTCAAAATTCTTTAGATATGTAGGAAGATTTTTCTTGCCAATGGATGA
>CAYSDT010000243.1:0-3384 GCA_964429835.1 uncultured Ardenticatenaceae bacterium
CTAGTAGGGGCGGTTCGCGAACCGCCCCTACATCTCGACTGAAATTCAATTTTCGCCAGTGTCCAGTACTGTATAAATGTTGTTTTCACGTTCAAAAGCATCCAGATCATCCACCGCCAACGCCTTTAATTCAGGATGCAATCGCCCCAATCGCGCCCGATACCAGTCGAACGCAAGCAGATCGGCATCCACCAATAACAAATCGGGGTGGATGTGTTCTGCTTGCTGATAATACCATAAATCAAAGATGAGATTATCGCCTTCTGTGAGCAGAATGGCATCATTTGGCGCGGTTTGCAGAATTTGCACCGCCTGTGGGCGCGACGATGGCGCATTGTGCAAGGTCAGCGCGTTGAAGTTTAGCAAAAGCAACAGAATTGGCACGGGCAACAGCCATTTGGAGCGGGGTAGCAGGGTTGCCAACAGCAACACGGCGGGCAAAACAAGAATGATGGCATCGGTTGTGCGATAGGTGAGGGCGTAGAGGAGGTAAATAACGGCCGTTAGTAGAGTAGCAAGTGGCAAGTGGCGAGTGGCGAGTGGCAAGTGACGCTGCCAAATTCCAATCAGGGCGAGGGGAAACAGGATAATGATTTGCCATGCCCCTTCGCGTAGCCAAGAGGCTAGGCGGAGCGAAACGGCCGTTAATGGCAACGCAAACGCATTTGGATGATACAACTCGCCACTAATCAACCAAATCCAGCCGCGAAATGTCGTCGGATCGCCCCACACGAGGGGGCTGTTTCCCTGTGCAAACAGCGGCAACAGCAACAGCGGGCTTAATCCGACAAAAACACCCCGTAGAGCCGCCCCGCTGGGGCGGCTTTTGATTCCATAAACTCCGATTATCGCCAACGGCAGCAAAAATAGCGATGTCAGATGGGTAGTGATGCTTAATCCGAGAAAAAGGCCGATGAAAAACGGCCGTTTATCTGCGAGTTCTGAGCTTGTCGAAGGACGGCCTTCGACAAGCTCAGAACTCGTATTCCAACCCATCAATACCCACAAAAACAGCCCCACCATCAACAAATTCAACCCGTACACTTCGGTGATGATCGCTTGGCTCCAGATAACGGCCGTGAATGCGAAAATAAACGCGGGCAGCACGTTCACCCATCGTTTACGCGGATCAGATTGTAGATGGATGAGGGTGAGCAGGGCGGCGGTTGCCGAGACGGTGACGGCCGAAAGCAAATTAAAACGGGTGGCGATGGAACCAATCGGCAAAAAACTGAACAGCTTGCCCAATACAACGTAGGTTGGATAGCCCGGCGGGTGCGGCACGCCCAACGTAACCGCCGCCGCGATCAATTCGCCGCTGTCTGCGCCATAATGCGCCCGCGTCAACCCATCGGGCATACTGATTATGTAAACCAACAGCGGAATAAAAAAGGAGACAAGCATCAACTTGCCTACTTGCAACTTGCTACCTGCCACTTGCAACTCCCCACGCATAACCAAAACCAAGCGCGGTGGCGCGTGCCGCCAGCAAAAACGGGGCGATGAGCGCGACTTGGCGGTCTTTTGCCCACGCTTTGACCGCAAATGGGAGCGTTGTGATGAAAAACAGCCCCATCACCCCCGCAGTGGCGATGAAAAACGGCCGAAACAGCAGCCCTGCGGCAACTGTTAAGAAGGCGAGTGCCATCAATCCCATTTGCACTTTGATGATTTGCGGCGTGTGTGAATCTTTGACGAGGCGGGCGGGGTGCAGGCGCATAATCTGCGCTTTCCAGTAGCCGATGTAGAACTTTTTGCGCGTGTAAGCGCGTAACGAATCGCTGTGCAGGTGGGTGACGATGGCATCGGGTTGAAAAATCATTTTACGGCCGTCGGCGGCCAAGCGGAATGATAATTCCTGATCTTCAACGTAAAAAATGCGCGTGTCGAAGCCGCCGCTGGCTTGCAAAACAGCGCGGCGGTACGCGGCTGAGTAGGTGTCGATGAAATCAATGGTTGGCTGCGGGCGCAGCAGGTCGTATTTGTCTTCGTATTCGATTTGCACAAAACGGGCGACGAGTTGGCGTTGATCGGTGGCGTAAATGCCTTTGCATCCCGCTAAATCGGGGTCGGCGAAGGGGGCGAGCATAGCTGACAGCCAATTTGCGGCGGGAATGCAGTCGGCATCGGTGAAAAGGATGATTTCCCCTTGCGCGATGGCCGTTCCGCTGTTGCGGGCGGCTCCTGCGCCTTGTGATTGTGCGTGGGTGATGATGTGGTCTGCACCTGCGTTTTTGGCAGAAGCGGCCGTTTCATCCACAGACCCATCATCCACCACAATAATTTCGTAAGCCGAACGGGAAACCCCATCCTGCCGCGCACAAGCGGCCACACAATCGGCGATTGTGTGGCTGGCATTGAACGCAGGAATAATAATCGAACAGGTAATCATGCAGCCTCCGTCTCCCATCGCCACCCCATGCGCGTGGAAGCGATTGCGCCAAGAATGAGCTGGGGAACGACTAAAATAAGGTGAAAAAGAAGCGCGTAGCCGACAATTAACGCCTCATTTGTCAATCCAAACTGCTTGAGAACGATGATCACCGCGCCATCCAGCACCACCAGTTTGCCGGGCGAACTGGGCGGCACAAGCGCAAGGGTGACGATAATATGCACCCACGCGGCTTCCACAAGTCCCAGCGGGATGTCGAAGGCGTAGAAAAGGGTATACGGAGTTAAAACGGACAGGATGGCGGCGATGGTTGACGCGCTAATCGTGGCAAACAGCAGACGGGGATTGGTCAGCGATGCCAATCCCATCAACCCAGCTTCGACGATGTGGGTGATTTTATTGCCCCAGTTTGATGGTAGCAAAACGGCCGTTTTGCGTGTCAATTCAATAAGCGGTTGCGGCTTACGGGCGATGGCAACCAGTAATCCTAGCCCCACAATGGCAATTGCGGCGATGGAAACGGCCGTTTTTTCTAAATTGCTCGTGAGGATGGGGATGGTAACGGCCGTTAATGCCAATATCAGCGTCAGACCCAACAAGGCCAAATCCATGAACTTCTCCACCACCAGCGTGCCTAATGCCCGCGATTTGCTGACCGTCGTGCTGTTGCCGACGGCAAAAATGCGGGCAATTTCGCCCAATCGCAGCACAGGAACGAGCAGATTGACGTATTGACCAAGCATTAACGCCCAAAAGAGCGGGTTTAGCGGTGGGGGAGGGGGCGAAAGCAGTTGTTGCCATCGCCATGTTTTAATGAAGAGCGTCAGCAGTAGGATCAGTATGGTTAAAATGATGTAGCCGATGTGTGCTTGTGATAAAATCTGCGCCATTTCGCGCAAATCGACGCGCTTCCAGACATAATAAAGACCAGCCGTGAGCAAAACGGCCGTTATTCCCCAATTGATCCACATCCAGCGTTGTTGTTTACTTTT
>CAYSDT010000243.1:3484-5114 GCA_964429835.1 uncultured Ardenticatenaceae bacterium
CAATTCATTATTCATTATTAATACGCCCCATCGCCACGAACCATTACGCCAATGGCAAAACGGCCGTTATTCCCCAATTGATCCACATCCAGCGTTGTTGTTTACTTTTCATGCACAGTTAGGAATAATGAATAATGAACTTTTAATAATGAATTGTGAAGTGAGGCGTTCATTCATTATTCATTATTCATTATTCCCAATTCATTATTCATTATTAATACGCCCCATCGCCACGAACCATTACGCCAATGGTAAGCCATAGAATGCGTAAATCGAGTAAAAACGATTGATTATGGATGTAGTACAAATCATCTTCGACGCGCAAATTATATTCGTTTTGTTTGTCGCGGTTTTTGACCTGCCACCAGCCCGTCATGCCCTGTGGCACGGCGAATCGTTGATATTGCCACGCCTCATATTTTTCGACCAGCCACGGCAGTTCTGGACGCGGCCCGACGAGGCTCATCTCCCCTTTGAAGACATTGATAAGCTGCGGCCATTCATCAATGCTGGTGCGACGTAAAAAACGGCCGTTTTTTGTAATGCGCGGATCGTCTGCCCGCTTTTCGAGGCCGATTTCGTCCCCGTTTTGCAATAATTCGCGTTCTGTCTCATCCGCACCGACAACCATCGTGCGGAATTTTAGCATGGGGAACAGCTTGCCGCCTTCGCCCATGCGCTGTGATTTGTACAGGAGCGGGCCGGGCGATTGGCGATGGGTGAGCCAGATGATGGGCAGTAAAAAGGGCAGACTGAACAGCAGTAACAGGCCGCTTACGGTGATGTCAAACAGTCGCTTGGTTAGTCGTGCTAATGGGGCGATGGCTGGTTGGCGTAAGCTGATCATCGGTATGCCGATGAATTCTTCGATGCCTGCTTGCACGAAAATCAGGTCGGCGGTGTCGGGAACGACGCGCAGATTGACGGGCAGGGGCTGTAAATCGTACACGAGTTTTTGCAGCAGTTGCTGATGGCCGGGCGGAAAGGCGAAGATGACTTCGTGGATGTGGTGTTCTTGAACGAAAACGGCCGTTTCCCCCACAGTTCCCATCGCTTCATCAGAATCATTGATGAAGCCGACCAATTCAATGCCTGATTCACGCTGGGCGCGAACGGCCGTTCCGATTTCTTGTGCCATCACCCCATCGCCCACGATGAGCAACCGATGTTTTGGTTGGCGGTTCTGAAAAGCCTCCGTTTTCAACAGCCAGACGGCAATTTTGCGCCAGCCAAGCAAAAACAGCAGGTCAAGCAGGTAAAAGTAGAGGAACAGAAAGCGGGAAAGTTCAGGAAAAATGAAGTAGGCTACTCCAGCGAAGGTGAAGGTTGCGCCTGTGATACCAATGATGATCGGCTGTTTGTGGCGACCAGTGAAAAAATCGGTGTCGTAGAGCGAAAGTGCGGAGAAAACGGCTAACCAGATGAAAATGATGACGGGAATGAGCAGGAAAAACGGGAAATGGAGCGGCTTGTCGAGAAAGGCGAACGTAAGCGTCTCGTCCAGATACACTTCGCCGGGGAAGTAGCCGCGTAATAAATGTGCCAACAGTAAAGCGGCCGTTGTCAGCAGTAAATCCAAAGTGATGGTTGTACCGAGCCATCTGGTTTTGTATGAGGACATGTGCAGCTT
>CAYSDT010000244.1:0-5097 GCA_964429835.1 uncultured Ardenticatenaceae bacterium
TATTTTTGACCAATTACGCCCCTGTTGATTTCTAAACCATGTAACCCAACCAGCCGCTTCAAAATTCCCCAATATCCGCATAGCGGAAGCGTTCAATGGCGATGAAGCCGACGGCGCAGACGAGCATCAGCAAGACGCTCATCGCCATCGCTTGGCCGTAATTTAGTGCGCCGGGCTGCCCCAAATACCGCTGAATAGCGATGGGCATCGTCAGATAGCCGCTGTTGGGGCGAACGATGAAGCTGGTCGCGCCAAATTCGCCCATGCTGACGGTGAAGGCAAAAACGGCCGCTGCCAACATCGCCCGCCCGACGATGGGCAAATCGACTTCACGCCAAACCTGCGCGGGGGCTGCCCCCATCACCGCCGCCGCTTCACGCAAGCTGGGGCGAATGCCCTGCATAACGGGCAACAGCGTCCGCACCACAAAGGGGAAGGCGACCAGCGTGTGGGCGATGAGAACGAGCAAGGGGGAGGTGCGTAACCATCGAAAAGAGACGACGTAGCCAAAACCCAACGTGACCGCCGACGCGCCCAGCGGCAACATGAACAGCGGATCCATCCATCGCCGCCCGCGAAAGGGTTGGGCCAGTAATGTGGCGGTCAACAACCCGAAAAAGCCAGCCACAAAGACGGTGAGCAGGGCGTAGACGATGGAATTACGAACGGCCGTTAATGGAGATACAAACGCGACCGATCCGCGTTTCAAGGTGGGCAACGCTTCGTAATATGCCAGTGTCAATTGGCCGTCACGGTCAACCAGCGACCGCCACAGCAGGGCGAGCAACGGGGTGACGAACAGGATCAGCAATAGCGTGATCATGCTGCCGACGAACAGTTTTTCGGTGATGGTTTCTGGGCGTTTGCGGCCTGCATGTTGCGGGTTGAGATTGATGGAAACGGCCGTTTTTCGTTGCAACCGTGCATAAACGGCCATCAAAATGAAGGTGAATCCAATTTGCAACAGGGAGAGCGCGGCGGCGATGTCGGGTTGCAAAAAGGTGACGTATTGACGGTAAATTTCAGTCTCAATGGTGCTGAATGAGGGGCCGCCCAAAATCAGAATCACGCCAAAGCTGGTGAAAGAGAAAAGGAAGGCCAACAACGACGCGCTCAGAATAGCAGGGGCGAGCAGCGGGAGCGTGATTTCAATGAAAGCACGGGAGTTGGACGCACCTAAAACCCGCGCCGCCGACGCTAAATCAGGGCTGAGATGCGCCCAAAAGCCACCGACCAGCCGCGACACCACCGCAACATTATAGAAAACATGCGCCAATAAAATGATGGTCAACGTCTGTTCAAGCCGAATGGGAGCTTCTTGAAGGCCAAATAGCTCCATCAACCCCTGATTGATTGGGCTGCCACCGCCGAGCAGCACGCGAAAAGCGGCGGCAGTAACGACAGTGGGCATGACAAAGGGGAGTGTGGTCAGAGCGCGGAGAAGTGTTTTGCCGCGAAATTCCCATCGGGCAAAAAGATAGGCGGTCGGCAGGCCAACGATGAGCGTGAACAGTGTGGAAAGGGTCGCTTGCCAGAAGGTGAAGCCGATGATTTTGAAGAGATGGGGACGGTTTAGGATGGAAACGGCCGTTTCTGGTCGCAAACTAAGCCAAAAGATATTACCCAACGGGTAAAAAAAGAAAATCGCCAAAAAGGCGAGAGGGAGAGCGAGCAGGAGGGGCTTTACAAGTCGCAAGTTTGTAAGTTGCAAGTTCGCAAGTGCCTGACGACTTGCCACTTGCCACTTGCCACTTGCCACTCGCCACTCGCTACTCGCCACTCGCTACTCGCTACTCGCTCACCGCAGGCAAACGCACATGGAACGCACTACCGAGCATCTGTTCCTCATCATGCCCATCGCTTTCAGCCCAGATTGTGCCGCCGTGCGCGTGAGCAATGCCCCGCGCAATGGCTAATCCCAGCCCTGCTCCGCCGCCTTTGAATTTAGTGCGCCCAGAAGAGTGCAACGACAGTTCGCCCGTGCGATAGAATTTCTCGAAGATGACTTCTTGGTGCTGTTGATCAATGCCAATGCCTGTGTCACGGATGACGATTTCAACGGCCGTTTTCCCCTCATCATCCACCACTTCCATGCCAGAAATTGCAATCTGCCCGCCATCTGGCGTGTATTTGATCGCATTCATCAACAGTTGATAAAACAACTTATGTATCATCTCTGGATCAGCACTAATTTTGGGCAAGTCATCTAAATCGTTGACCAGCAGCGTTAGGTCACGCTTTTCAATTGACTCTTCAGCTTCGGCACAGACGCGCTTGACCGAATACGCCACGCCAAATACGCCCTGCCCCAACGACAGCACATCGGCATCAATGCGTGCCACATCGAGCAGCAGATTGATCATTTCGTACATGCGGTCAACGCCGATCAACATGCCGCTGACCATCACTTTAACTTCAGGATCATTTTTGATCGGATCCATGCTGGCTAACAGTTGGTTGTAACCACGAATGACGGTGAGCGGGGTACGCAATTCATGCCCCATCACATTGATGAAATCGGCTTTAGTTTGGTTGAGGACTTCAAGGGTTTCGGAGGCTTTGTTGAGTTCGTCGGTGCGTTGTCGGATGATGAATTCGAGTTGCTCGTTGGAAACGGCCGTTTTCGTCAACACTTCAAGGGCATGTGATCCCAATCGCATAACAATTGCCACAAAAACAGCCCAAAAGAAAAAGATGACTCCCATCAAAATTAAAATCGGATCTGTCATTCCCAATAAGACCAGAGCCAATGCCGCCACATAGCCAAGAAGAAAAAACAGGGCGAAATAAAAAAGATATTGCCACCACACCCGATTTTTATTACCGCGCAATAGTTGCAACAAGCGACGCATCCCTAGCAAGGCGTAGATCATAACGCCGATGCCAGCGAGTAATAAAACGGCGGTGATGATGTCGAATACAGTCATATGTGTTTACTTTTAATGGCCGATCCTAATTCGAGGAAGCGGGGAAATTTTATGCAATGTTAATTGCACGATATAATGTAGATTGCTTAATGATAACACTAGCACGCTATCAGAAAAAGAAAATGGAGTGAAAACAGCTCTCCATTTTTACACGGCAGATAAATCTGCACCAACGTGCAACAAGAAGTTGCTTGCAAAGTCGGCCTACGCCGACTAGACCTTAGTCGGCGTAGGCCGACTTTGCAACTGTAGCAGCGAATTCATTCGCCAAATTAGTTGAAGGGAAAACAGGAGTATCGTTCACTATGAGAAAATATATAGCCGCCATTGATCAAGGGACGACGAGCAGTCGTTGCATTATTTTCGACCACGAAGGGTCGCCCGTTGGCAGCGGGCAACTGGAACATGAACAAATCTATCCGCAGGCAGGATGGGTTGAGCATGATCCGATGGAAATATGGGCTAATGTAAAAACGGCCGTTTCCCAAGCAATCACCAACGCAGGCATCACCCCCGACCAGATAGCCGCCATCGGCATTACGAACCAACGCGAAACGGCCGTTGTTTGGAACAAGCTCACGGGCAAACCATACTGCAACGCCATCGTCTGGCAAGACACCCGCACCGACGAACTGTGCAAAATGTTTGGTGATGAAGGCGGCGCAGATCGGTATCGCCAGCAAACGGGCTTGCCATTGGCGACCTACTTCTCCGCTCCCAAAGTGCGCTGGATATTGGACAACATCCCCAATGTGCGCGAAGCGGCCAATCACGGCATCGCCCTGTTCGGCACGATTGATAGCTGGCTGATTTGGAATTTGACAGGCGGCGCAAAGGGCGGCGTGCATGTGACCGATGTGACCAATGCCAGCCGCACGATGCTAATGGATTTGAAAACGCTGGCATGGTCGCCCACCATCGCCGCCGAGATGGATATTCCAATGGAGATGCTGCCCGACATACGGCCGTCTTCTCAAATTTATGGCTACACGACAAGCAATACCCCCTTCGGCAGCGGCGTACCCATCGCTGGCGATTTGGGCGATCAGCAAGCGGCGATGGCTGGGCAGGCGTGTTTTGACGTTGGCGATGTGAAGAATACATACGGCACGGGCTGTTTCATGCTGCTGAACACAGGCGAAGAGATCGTCCATTCCAGCAACGGGCTATTGACGACGGTCTGCTATCAATTTGGAGAAGAAAAAGCGGTCTACGCCCTAGAAGGCTCCATCGCCATCACTGGCGCACTGGTGCAATGGCTACGCGACAATTTAGGATTGATCAAGGATGCGGCCGAAATCGAAACGTGCGCCCAACAGGTCGAAGACAATGGCGACGTGTACTTTGTCCCCGCCTTTTCTGGTCTGTTCGCCCCCTACTGGCGCGATGATGCACGGGGAGCCATCGTCGGGCTGACGCGATTCGCCAATAAAGGGCATATCTGCCGCGCCGTGCTGGAAGCGACAGCGTTCCAAACCCGCGAACTGCTGGACGCGATGCAAGCGGATGTTGGCGCAGAAATTGCCGCTATCAAGGTGGATGGCGGCATGGTTCACAACGAATTGCTCATGCAATTTCAGGCTGACGTGCTGGACATCCCCATCGTGCGCCCGAAAGTGGCGGAAACGACAGCGTTGGGCGCGGCGTATGCGGCTGGGCTGGCTGTCGGATTTTGGTCAGGTAAAACGGCCGTTCGTCAACAGTGGCGTATGGAAAAAACATGGAACCCATCGCCCGATGAGTACGCCCGCACTGCGTTATACGCGCAATGGAAAAAAGCAGTGACAAAAACATTTGATTGGAAGTAAAGTGAGATCGATATAATACCGTCTAATCTGGATTTTGATTTGAGCAATGTTATCATTTATGATAATATCATATGACTTATGCAATGGAAAATAACATTTTATAGTGCGCGAGTAGAAAAGGATACTTTATCTTTTCCATCAGGAATTTTGTCTAACCTGCTACATATTTTTAGGATGATAGAGAGATTTGGTCCCAATTTAGGAAAGCCATACACCGCACCAATGGGACAGGGTCTTTTTGAGATTAGAGCAAAAGGGAATGAAGGTATAGGCCGATCTCTTTTTTGTACAGTCAAAGGCGAAGAGTTAATAATCCTTAATTCATTTATAAAAAAGAGTAGAAAAACGCCGAGAAAAGAGAT
>CAYSDT010000245.1:0-5095 GCA_964429835.1 uncultured Ardenticatenaceae bacterium
AGCGAAATAGAACCGCGTCCTTCATATAGAAGAAGACGGCCAAAATAGAATGGGGGTGCTTGCAGGATCGGGGCTGGTTTCAAATTGTCATTCCCGCGCAGGCGGGAATCCACAACTCAACAAAAACAGGTACTCGAAAAAAGCACGTCATTCCAAACTCCCCAAAGGGGGTGAGGAATCTATCTCTCTCCGCAGATAAAATAACGCGCAGAAAAATAACGGCCGTTAAGCCAAATCAGCAAACAAGGGAATATACGGTTGTATAAAAAAGTGTGGGTTACACTATATTGGCACTTGCGGTCTCATAACCAGTCCATCCTCCACCGGGGCAAAGCTTCTGAGAAATGGCTAGTAGGCACGCCCCCGTGAGCTACTAACTCGTAATAAAAAATCAAACTTCATTCTCGAAGACAAAAATATATTACAGATATTTCATCTGTTTGTCAAGATATTTCGGGCGATAAAGCGGAGATGAGGAGATGAGGGGCGGGGGAGATAGGGAGAAAGATTCTCCCCCGCTCCCCTGCTCCCCTGCTCCCCTGCTCCCCTGCTCCCCTGCTCCCCTGCTCCCGCTCTATGAACAAATTCGCCTATTTAACGGGAAACGACTACACTTACGCCACTTAAAACCCTCTCATACGCACAGTATAGGTTAAACCGACCTTCCCCTGATAGTGAGAAGATAAAAATAAAAGCGTAACGATTCCAATTTCTGTCATTTCGATGAATGAAATGACAGAAATTTTTTGCCGTCTATGGTGATAGATCGCTTACGATTACAACGTAACATCCCAATAACTTGGGGTAAAGAGCTGACAGGTTTCATCAAGACCTCTTGTTTTACACAAGTATCTTCGAAAAACCTATCAGGTCTCCCCGATATATTGAGAAGATACATTACAACATAAATAGAGCTGAGAACACTTAGCTCGAACGATGCTAAGGAGCAATTTCAGTGAATTTTCAAGATTTTTCACTTGATTCGCGCATACTCGCCGCAGTCAAGTCCGTCGGTTATACCGAACCAACCCCCATACAAGAACAAGCCATCCCCGTCGTATTAGAAGGGCGCGATGTATTAGGATTAGCGCAAACAGGTACAGGAAAAACGGCCGCTTTCGCCCTCCCCATTCTGCAACAATTAACCACAGGGCCAACCCGTCGCATCCGCGTCCTCATCGTCGCCCCCACCCGCGAACTTGCCGAGCAAATTCACGAAGAATTTGGAAGCTACGGCCGTAACATGAAAAAAGTTCGCAGCATGACCATCTACGGCGGTGTCGGCAAAGGCAATCAGATTAAAAAATTACAACAAGGGTATGAAATCGTCGTCGCCTGTCCCGGCCGCTTGCTCGACCTGCACGGTGACGGCTATATCGACCTGACCCATGTGGAAGTGCTGGTTTTAGACGAAGCCGACCGCATGTGCGATATGGGTTTCCTGCCCGACATTCGCCGCATCATCAAACTGTTGCCTAAGAAACGGCAAACGCTCTTTTTCTCAGCCACCATGCCCAATGACATTCGGGGTTTGGTGAAGGATTTCCAACACAACCCCGTGACGGTGCAAATCGGCATGATTGCGCCCGCTGAAACAGTCGATCACGCCCTCTATCCCATCCCGCAAAAGCAGAAAAAAGCGTTGCTGTTTGCGATGCTGGAGCGGGAACGCACTGGGCAGGTTTTGATTTTCACACGCACAAAATATCGCGCCCGCAATTTAGCCCGCGATCTGGGCAGAGAAAAATATAATGCGGCCGCGTTGCAAGGCAATATGTCGCAAAACAAGCGGCAGGCAGCGATCAACGGCTTCCGCAAAGGCAAATATGACATTTTGGTGGCGACGGACATTGCCGCACGGGGGATTGATGTGACTAACGTCACCCATGTCATCAATTTTGACATGCCCGACACGGTGGATGCGTACACCCATCGCATTGGGCGCACTGGCCGCGCCGAACGCAGTGGCGATGCGTACACCTTCGCTGACCCAGACGATGGGGCGATGGTGCGCGATATTGAAAAACTGTTGAAAATGCCGCTCGAACGCAGGCGATTAGATAATTATGATTATGGGGATTTTGTGCCAGAAACGGCCGTTGATTCCTCAGCTAATGCGCCTAAGAAAAAGAAGAAACAGGGCGGCAATCGCGGACATAGTGGATATGGAGGTCATAAACACAGCCGTACACAAAACCGACGCAACAACCAGCAACGGCGGCCACATAGAACGCAATCTGCTAAATCTGGATAATGACACCAAAAAGCCAGACTTCGTAATGAGGTCTGGCTTTTTTTATGCAACCAATTCTACGTCAGTGCTATGCTAAGCCATAACCGCCAACGGCCGTAATTTATTGATCTCAACGGCCGTTTCCCCTCGCATCGCGTGCCAAAGATCCCAATCCTGTTGAAGCCCAAGCCAAAAATCAGGTGGCATTCCCAGCACACGCGCCAATCTAAGTGCAATTGTTGGCGTTACGGCGCATCGTTCGCAAATAATATCATCCAACTGCATGTATGAAATTCCCAAATTATTGGCAAAAGCAGATTCCTCAACCGCCAACGGCTTTAGGAACTCTTCCATCAACATTTCGCCTGGATGAGTGGGTGGTCTTTCTGTAGGTAATCGTCGCATGAGCAACTCCTGTGAATACAAATCAGTCATGTTTATCAATGGTAATCGGTAATTTCGACATGAACAGCGCAGTCATTTTCCCAATCAAAACAAATGCGATATTGCTTATTAATTCGAATGCTATACTGTCCATTCCGATCTCTCCCCAATCGCTCAAGATGATTACCCGGCGGAACAGCTAACTCTTGAACATTGCGAACACGGTTGATTTGATCTAACTTGCGTCGCGCTACTGACCATATATTTTGAGGGCATGTCTTACGAGCAACTCGCGTGTTTGCTCCATCAAAAACATCTTCAGTACCACGATCCCAGAATGAATGTATCATCTGCTACAGTATAACAAAATTTAACACTGTTGTGAAATCAGCAAATCAGCATCAATGCGGGTCAGAGCGACTCCAAAGTCATAAACAATTCTAAATTTAAGCAATTTTTGTAACATCTCAATAACTTGGGGTAAAGACCTGACAGGTTTCATCCAGACCTCTTGTTTTACACGGGTATCTTTGAAAAACCTGTCAGGTCTCCCCGAAATATTGAGAAGATACCAATTTTTCGTAGGGGCCGGATGGCGCGGATAGGCGTTCCGCAAAACAGAAGGCTCCCATTCCGCGCCATCTCACCCTGCACACCATCTATTGCATATTTATGTACACGATAATTGGAATTCAGGGCGAGACGGGCAGAAATGATTGCCGTTCTGCATAGCTAAATAGTTACCCACCCGTCCCGCCTCTACATTATTCGACTTTGGAATCGCCCTGTCCGTTTTACACCAACCCCTCTTTACCCTATACTTGATTTTATATTACGAAACAAATACGGAGCAACCATGAGCGACTTCACCAGCATAACCAGCGACAACGAACAATCAGGCTTCACCGCCCTGCCCATCGAAGCGCAACGCGCCATCATCGGCGTTGGCTTTGTCATTCTGCTGCTCATCGGCGGCGGCATCCGCCAATTCATCATCAGCAAACGAGAAGAGAGCCGTTACAACAAAACAAATGGATAATGGGGAATTCTCCATTATCCATTTACCATTATCAATTATTACGAAACGGCCGTTTTTATCCTTTCCAACGCCTCTTCCAATAGCGAACGCGGGCAAGCGATATTGAAGCGCTCAAAGCCCGTTCCCTCCACGCCAAACATTTCGCCTTCGTCAAGGTAAACTTTTGCGTCGTCCATCATCAGCACTTTCCGCGCTTCGGGTGACAGCCCCAACTTACTGAAATCTGCCCACACCAAATATGTCCCTTCAGGCTGGATGAGATCAACTTGCGGCAAATACTCCGCGCAATAGCTCTCCATAAAGCGGTAATTATCCTGCACATACGCCATCACCCCGTCCAGCCAATCGCGCCCATGCCGATAAGCAGCTTCAGCAGCGATGGGGCCAAATATATTGAGGTGATGTGTCCCATTTTTAACGATTTGCTGGCGGTACTGTTTACGCCACGCTTCATTCTTAATAATGATGTTCGATGTCTGCAATCCCGCCAGATTAAACGTCTTGCTTGGTGCATTGCAAACGATGCAATTATCAGCAAATTCCTCGCTAATCGTCGGGAAACTGACGAACTCCACGCCGTCATAAATCAAATCGCCATGAATTTCATCGGCAACGATGATGAGGTCATTTTCGATGCAAATTTCGCCGAAGCGGGTTAGCTCTTCCTTGTTCCACACTCGGCTGACGGGGTTGTGCGGACTGCACAGAATCGCCATTTTAACGGCGGGATCAGCGGCTTTGACGGCTAAATCAGCGAAATCTATGAGATAACGGCCGTTTTCAACCAACAACGCATTCTCCACCACTTCCATTCCATTATTCACAATCCCCATCGCAAATGGGTAGTAGACGGGTGGCTGGATAATCACCTTGTCACCGGGCTGGAGCATCCCTTGAATCATCGTGTTGATTGCTGGCACAACACCAGCAGCCAATGTCATCCACTCTTGCTCAATTTTCCAGCCATAATACTGTTCCATCCATTCCATCACCGCCTCAAAATAAGAGTCGGCTGGTTTGGTGTAGCCGAAAATACCGTGCGCCACCCGCGTTTCCAACGCTTCAATCACCGCTGGCGGGCAGCGAAAATCCATGTCAGCCACCCACATCGGCAAAATGCGTTCATCACCATGCCGTGCGTCGGCATGGTCACCCTGCGAAAACGAGCTTCCACGCTTAATATATTCCCACTTCACGCTTTGCGTACCCATCCGATCAATCAGTTCATCTAATTTTTGTGTCATCTGTCGTTCCTTTTTGTAATACCTAAATAAAAATAAGTTCGCATCTTGTATAAAGAATAGAATACGAATGGGGCGAATTTTCAGGATAAACGCGGATAAAATATCATGGTCAAAGATTAGTTGAAACACATTACCTTTGATTGTCATTCCTGCAAAGGCAGGAATCCACTGCTTTCCAGAGACATGGATTCCCAC
>CAYSDT010000246.1:0-5074 GCA_964429835.1 uncultured Ardenticatenaceae bacterium
AGGAATTCTGCATTACGGCCGTTATACAACGGCTTAATCCCCACCAATAGTGGCAACATCTCATCGCCAAACTCTGATTGACAGCGTTCGATGAAAGCGATGGCTTTACCCACCTCAAAGACGGGCTGGGTCAGCGCGAAATCTGCACCATTGCTGATTTTCTTGCCCAACAAGCGCAATTCGCGGTCAGGATTCGTGGGCGTGAGGCTGAGGGCGCAGCCAGCGACAAAATTTGTCGCCTGATCGAGCGAGCCGCCCGCTTTGTCTAGCCCGCTGTTGAACTGCTGTTTGATCAGATGGATCAGCCCCGTTGGCACGATGTCATAGCTGTCCGTCGCTTCGGGATAATCGCCGATGCGGGTCGGGTCGCCCATCGTGACGAAAAGATTACGGATACCCATCGCATACGCCGCCAGCAAATCGCCCTGTACGCGCAATAAATTGCGCCCGCGTGTGGGGAAATGCAAAATCGTCTCGATGTCTAACTCTTGTTGCACCAAATATGCCGCCGCCCACGCGCTCATCCGCATTCGTGCCAGCGGCGCGTCGGCGATGTCGAGGAAATTTGCGCCTGCCGCTTGCAAGGTGCGTGCGCCCTCAATCAAACGATGGGTGGCGATGCCTTTGGGCGGACTCATTTCGACGGTGGCTATAAAACGGCCGTTTTCCAGAAATTCATGCAGCTTCGTTGGCGGGTCAACAACGGCCGTTTGCACCTGTTTGCGCGTCACCAGACGCACCATTGGCAACGGACGCATCGCCGAATCGGGATCATCCATCGCCCGCCGCATGGCTGCAATGTGAACGGCCGTTGTGCCGCAACAACCACCAACCAACCGCGCCCCGACCGCTAAAAATGAGCGCGTGTAGCCCGCGAAATAGTCGGGAATGGCGGGGTAAAGCAGCCGCCCCTGCGCCCCTTGTTCCGGCCAGCCCGCGTTAGGCGCGGCGGAAAGGATGGCATCGGGGACGATTTTGTGGATGGTGCTGATCAGCCGTAACACTTGCGCGGGGCCGCCACTGCAATTCACGCCAATCACATCAGCATCCAACGCCGCCAATTTACGGGCGACGACATCAGCCGATTCTCCTGTCACGGTGCGATCATCGCGGGTAAAGCTGATTTGGGCGACGATGGGGATGTTCGCGTCGAGGGAACGAACGGCCGTTACTGCCGCCGTCATCTCCTCCATATCGGAAATTGTTTCGATGATGATAAGGTCAACACCAGCCATCAACAACCCGTTCGCCTGTTCACGAAAAGCGGAGAAAGCCTCATCTGCTGTCACCCGTCCCAGCGGGGTCAGCCGCACCCCCAATGGGCCGATGGAACCTGCCAGTAAAACCGCACGGCTTTGTGCAAAGATGGCGGCACGGGCGATGGAAACGGCCGTTTTGTTAATCTGCACCACCTCATCTTGTAACCCGTGATCGCCCAATTTGAACCGATTCGCGCCAAAGCTATTCGTCTCAATCACATCCGCGCCCGCCTCAATGTAGCCGCGATGCACAGCGGTGACCAGTTCGGGGGATTTGATGTTGAGCGCGTCAAAAGCGGTATCCGACGGCGCACCATGTGCCTGTAAAGCCGTACCCATCGCGCCGTCTAAGAGTAACGGCCGTTTTGCCAACAGTTGCTTAAATTCAATTCTATTCATTGGGAAAATAATGAATAATGAATTGAGAATAACGAATAATGAATGAGAACGTGTACTTCCCAATTCATTATTCATTATTCATTATTCATTATTCGTTTAGTCGTTGTAAAACATCTGCTGAATCAGCGGCGTGACGACGGCGTTGTTCAGCACCAACACTTGCGCCCCTTGTTCGGTGACATGACTGTTGACATACCGTTGATCCAGCACTTCGCTGTGGATATTTTCAGCGGGAATACCGCTCAACGTCGTCGCCAAACGAATCATCTGCTCCATGCTCAAATCGGTGCGAATTCCCTGTTCTAGCTGTTGGTAAAAGGCAGGGGCTTGTTGCAACATGCTGCCAATACCTAACGCCACCACCTTGTCGCGCACGGCCAAAAGCAACTGTTGTTGGCGACGGGAACGACCAAAATCCATATCCTGATGGCGTGTACGGGCGTATTTTAACGCCGTCAACCCATCAAAATGTTGCAAACCAGCTTCAATATAAAGCGGATCGTACCCATAATTCATGCTCGGATAAGTGGGATCGTTGAGCGTGTACGGGACATTGACATCTACGCCGCCCAGCAAATCGACACCATTGATGACCGCGCTGAAATCAACCAACACATAATGATCGATGGGAATACCGAGATTGTACTCGACTGTTTGCATCGCCAATGCCGCGCCGCCAGCGGGGTTGTTGCCCGTTGAGCCGTATACGAAGGCGGTGTTGATGCGGTCACGCCCACGTCCCGGCAACATCACATAAAGGTCACGCGGCACAGAAAGCATCGACACTTTCTCCGTTTCGGGGTTGATGGAAACGACGATCATCGAATCCGTGCGCGAAATAAATGGCTCGCCCGGCCGACGGTCAATGCCCATCAGCAAAATGTTGACGCGATCTGTGCCTCGCCACGGCTCATTCGTCGGCGGTGGCGTGGGGGATGGTTCGCCGACGACCATCGTCGGCACGGCGGGCGGGGCGTTTTGGTCTAGCTGTAAATCAACGTCGGCGACTTGTTCGGCGGCTTGGGTGAGGGGGTTGAGCGGCTGTCCAAACGCGGTTTTGGCGGTCAGATAGCCAAAAGCAACGACGTTCAGCCCTGAAATAATCGCCGCAATGAGCAGTGTGGTTGATAACCATTTTGGTAGTAGTAAATTTTTCATAGAGACCTGATTTCTCAATCTTACCGTAGGTCAAGTTTGCAAACTTGACCTACCTATCTGTTTTTCAAGTCTGTAGTATAGCGGGTAACGGCCGTTAATCAGCCCGAACGCCCCATAATTCACCTACTATTCAGTTACGAAGCCGTGAAAAATAGCGAAGAGTGGTTCATTTCTACGAGAGTGAAGCACTCATCGCTAACTTTCTAACTTTTGCTCAACCTGCGCGGCAACAAATTCCAAATGTTGCGGATTATTCAGCACATCCATCTCCTGACTGCGGACGGTCAGCACGGGGCAATCGTCAAAATGGGCGACCCAATCATGGTAGAAGCCATCCAGCATTGCCAGATATTCACCGCTGATGCCCGATTCAATTTCGCGGCCACGTTCGGCGATGCGATCCAGCAATAATGGCACGGGGGCATCCAGATAAATGAGCAGATCGGGGCGGGGCAAGCCGCGTATGATGAGGTGAAACAGTTGCTTATAGGCGGCGTAATCGCGGTCGTTCAGGTTGCCCATCTGGTGTAAGCCACGCGCAAAGATGGTTGCATCTTCGTAGATGCTGCGGTCGAGAATGACGCTGTTGGGACTGGTTGCCAGTGCGAGATATTGCTCGGCGCGGTGGCCGAGAAAGTAGACTTGCAAATGGAAGCTCCATGTTGCCATGTCAGCGTAAAAATCGGGGAGATAGGGGTTATCGGCGACGGATTCGTGACCAATTTGCCAGCCGAATCGTTCGCCTAGCAAGTTTGTCAATGTGGTTTTACCAGAACCGATGTTGCCAGCGAGGAGGATGATTTTTTTGTTCATGGGTTTGGAGGAAGTGCCTGACACGGGGCGGACGGCTTTTAATTAAACAATATCCATCGCCCCGTGCTTGGCACTTTGGGTTTAGGGTTAGCAAGTGCTAGGCACGGGGCAAACGGTCTTGGTTAATGAAGACCCATCGCCCCGTGCCAAGCACTGGGATTACCAGACGCGGCAGAGCATCCCTTTGAGGTACGCCGCTTCGGGGAAGCTGAGGAGGACGGGGTGGTCGGCGGCTTGTCCCATCGTGTGGATGATTTGCACGTCGCGGCGGGCATCGACGGCCGCGCCGAAGATGACTTTTTGGAATAGATCGGGGCTGATGCGGCCAGAGCAGGAGAAGGTTGCCAGCAGGCCGCCCGGTCGTAGCAGGCGCAACGCCAGCCAGTTCAAATCTTTGTAGCCGCGTGTGGCGCGGTCAATATCTTTGCGATTATGGGCAAATTTGGGCGGGTCGAGGATGACCATATCGAATTGACGGCCGGTATCGCGGTAATGGCGCAACACTTCAAACGCATCGCCAGCGAGATATTCGTCATCGGGGCGGTCGAGGTTGTTGTGAGCCATATTCGCTTCGGCAATTTCCAACGCGGGGATGGAGCTGTCGAGGTTGACGATATTACCCGCGCCATTTGTGGCGGCGTAAAGGCCAAATCCGCCTGTGTAGGCGAAGGCGTTGAGGATTTCTTTGCCAGCGACGAAGGCGGGATTGGTAACGGCCGTTCTGTTTTCGCGCTGATCTAAATAGAGGCCGGTTTTATGGCCGTTGAGGAGATCGACTTGGAAGAAACGGCCGTTTTCCATCACAACCAACGGTGACGGCGGCTCTTGCCCCCATACCAGCCCCTTCACTTGCGGCAACTGTTCCTTTTGCCGCGCAGGAACGTCTGACCGTTCGATGATGCCCGTTGGCGATAACATTTCTGCCAATAGTTCCACGATTAGTTCCCGGCGGATGTCCATCCCCGCCGTCAACAGTTGCATGACCAAATAATCGCCGTATTTATCGACGATGAGGCCAGGCAGGCTGTCCGATTCGGCGTTGATGAGGCGGTACGCGGTTGTGGTTTCGTCATTTGCCAGCCATTCCCGCCCAGAGATGGCGCGACGGATTTTGTTTTCCCAAAAACGGCCGTCGATCTCTTCATCCACATGCCAACTTAGCAAGCGGGCGCGGATTTGGGAGTGGGGATTATAATAGGCGGTGGCGAGCGGCTTGCCTTCGGCGGTCTCAATCTGCACCAAATCGCCCGTTTTGGGGTTGCCGTTTACGGTTTCAATCGCCCCCGAAAATATCCACGGGTGACGGTTACGCACGGGCTTTTCGCGCCCACGCTTCAATAATAATGTTGCTGTGATTTCATTCATAGGGCGAGTGTAGTTTACAATTGACAATTGTCAATAATCCATGACAATTGGGGAAAATGATCCGCAGATTACGCCGATTA
>CAYSDT010000247.1:0-5050 GCA_964429835.1 uncultured Ardenticatenaceae bacterium
CAGGGCAAACTATCTTTACAGTTTAGCAAAATAATGGAACGCGGATGGGGCGGATATTTCGGCAGGCTCAATACAGGTTTAACGGATAAACGCGGATAAAAAAAGAAAAATCTGCGTTTATCCGTTAAATCCGCGAGCGAAGCATCCGCGTCCCATTTTTCTGTTGATAGACTGTAAAGTAAATTCTTTGTTTTGTGAACCATGTCGAAAACAGCGTCTCTGCTTAGAAAGGGGGTTTATGGACGAGTTCAAGATTTTTAATTCTACCTATTTAATTGGAACGGTGTGAAACACAAGCTTAATTATATCGTGATATTACGCATGGTTTTCTGTGACGTTTATCGCCGCTTAATGTGTAATCTGTCACTACAGATAATCTCTTTCCTCTTCTAAAATTAGCTTCTATAGTTAGAAAAATGATCCCCTACAGGGTTTTTAAGATAAAAGGAAATATCTCATGATAGAAAAAATGATCACGCTCGACGGCAACGAAGCGGCCGCACGAATAGCGCACAAAGTTAGCGAAGTTATCGCTATTTACCCCATCACCCCCTCTTCCCCGATGGGTGAATGGGCTGACCAATGGTCGGCTAATGGACAAGCAAATATATGGGGTACAGTCCCCCATGTGATAGAAATGCAATCAGAAGCTGGCGCGGCTGGCACGGTGCATGGTGCATTGCAAGCGGGGGCGTTGACGACGACGTTTACCGCTTCACAAGGGTTGTTGCTGATGATCCCCAACATGCACAAAATTGCCGGCGAATTAACAACGGCCGTTTTCCACATTGCAGCCCGTTCCATCGCCGCCCAAGCCCTCTCTATTTTTGGCGACCATTCAGATGTAATGTCGGCACGAAACACAGGTTTCGCCCAACTTTTCTCCAATTCGGTGCAAGAAGTGCATGATTTGGCACTCATCGCCCACGCCGCGACGCTAAAATCGCGTATTCCGTTTTTGCATGTATTTGATGGTTTTCGCACGTCGCACGAAGTCAGCAAAATCGAACTGATTAACGATAGTGTGATTGCGGCCATGATCGATGATGATCTGGTGGAAGCGCACCGTCGGCGCGGCTTAACGCCCGACGCGCCCGTTTTACGCGGCACAGCACAAAATCCTGACGTGTTTTTCCAAGCGCGTGAAAGTGTCAATCTGTTTTATGACGCTTGCCCCGCCATCGTTCAAGAAGCGATGGATCAATTCGCTGAACTAACAGGTCGGCAATACCACTTATATGAATATGCTGGCGCACCAGACGCGGAACGTGTCATTATTTTGATGGGGTCTGGGGCGGAAACGGTGGAACAAACGGCCGTTTATCTCCAAAACCACGACGAAAAAGTGGGCGTACTCAAAGTGCGCCTCTTCCGCCCGTTCGATATGGGCAGCCTACTCAAGGCCATCCCCGCCAGCGTCAAAAGCATCGCCGTGCTTGACCGCACAAAAGAACCTGGCAGCATGGGCGAGCCGCTTTATTTAGATGTCGTAACGGCCGTTGCTGAAGCGACGGGTAACGGCACATCGCCATTCGCCGCCATGCCCAAAATCATCGGCGGACGATATGGTCTCTCTTCTAAAGAGTTCACGCCTGGCATGGTCAAAGCTATTTACGACGAACTCGGCAAGGCCGCACCAAAGAACCATTTCACCATCGGCATTAACGATGATGTTACCTTCACCAGCCTTGAGTGGGACAAAGATTATCATATTGAAGCGAATGATGTTGTACGCGCTGTCTTCTACGGACTTGGCTCCGATGGCACCGTTGGCGCGAACAAAAATTCCATCAAAATCATCGGTGAAGGCACGCCGAATTATGCACAGGGATATTTTGTGTACGATTCCAAGAAAGCTGGTTCCGTCACCGTCTCCCATTTGCGCTTTGGACCACGACCCATCCGCGACCCGTATCTGGTCAGCGATGCTAATTTTGTCGCTTGCCATCAATCCAGTTTCATAGAGAAGTTTGACATGCTGAAATTGGCGGCCAACAACGCCACCTTCCTGCTCAACAGCCCCCACGATGCGGATGAAGTATGGGACAAATTGCCCCGCGACATGCAGCAAACCATCATTGATCGCAATCTCAAATTCTATGTGGTTGATGCGTACAAAGTTGCTAAAGAAAGTAAAATGGGACGGCGTATTAACACTGTCATGCAAACCTGCTTCTTTAGCCTGAGTGGTGTGTTGCCGACTGATGAGGCGATTTCGGCCATTAAAACGGCCATCAAGAAGACGTATGGCAAGCGTGGTGAAGCGGTTGTGAACCAAAATTACGCCGCTGTCGATGCGTCATTGGCGCATTTGCAACAGGTTGTGATACCAACGGCCGTTTCCAGCACATACGAACGCCCGCCCGCCATTCCCGATCACGCTCCTGAATTCATCAAATCCGTCACCGCCCGCATGATTGAAGGTGTAGGCGACGATTTGCCCGTCAGTTTGATGCCCGTAGACGGCACATACCCGACAAACACAACCCATTGGGAAAAACGTAATGTCGGTGTCGAAATTCCTGCATGGGATCCCGATATTTGCATCCAATGTGGCAAATGTGTGATGGTTTGTCCCCACGCCGCCATCCGTATGAAGGTTTTCGATCCCGCATTGATGGAAGATGCCCCCGAAACATTCAAAGCGACCCCCGCTCGTTTCAAAGAGTTCAAGGGAATGTCCTTCAATTTGCAAGTTGCGCCCGAAGATTGTACAGGTTGCACCAATTGCGTGGACGTTTGCCCCGTCAAAAACAAGAGCCAGCCAAAATTCAAAGCGATCAACATGGTCGATCAAGCCCCGTTGCGCGAACAAGAGCGCGAAAATTGGGACTTCTTCCTGACCCTGCCCGAAATTGACCGTACCAGCATCCCGCTGAATCAGGTCAAGTATTCGCAACTGCTCAAGCCGCTGTTTGAGTTCTCTGGCGCGTGTCCTGGTTGTGGTGAAACGCCGTATCTCAAATTGCTCACGCAACTGTTCGGCGACCGCACCATCGTTGCCAACGCGACGGGTTGCTCCTCGATTTATGGCGGCAATCTGCCCACCACCCCGTGGGCGCAAAACGCTGAGGGACGCGGCCCCGCGTGGTCGAATTCGCTCTTTGAAGACAATGCCGAATTCGGCTTGGGTATGCAAGTCGCCCTTGACCAACGAGCCGATGCCGCTACCCAACTTTTACGCCGCGAACGTGACGTAATCGGCGGCGAATTAGTCGATACCGTCTTATTCGCCGATCAGGTCACTGAGGCGGAGTTGCAAGAGCAACGTCTGCAAGTTGGTAACTTAAATACACAGATTGAAACATTGTTAGCTGGCGAATTAGCCGAAGACACGGCACGCAATCTGGCACTTTTACGCAATCTCACCGACGTGTTGGTCCACAAAATGGTGTGGATCGTCGGTGGTGATGGCTGGGCTTACGACATTGGCTATGGTGGTCTGGATCATGTCATCGCCAGTGGGCGTAACGTCAACATTTTGGTGATGGATACCGAAGTGTATTCCAATACTGGCGGTCAAATGTCGAAGGCAACGCCGCGTGCAGCCGTCGCTAAATTTGCTGCCGCTGGCAAGCCATCGCGCAAGAAAGATTTGGGCATGTTGGCTGTGGGATATGGTAATGTGTACGTTGCGCGTATTGCGTATGGCGCAAATGACCGCCAAACTATTCGTGCATTGATGGAAGCGGCGGCGTATGACGGCCCATCGCTCATCATTGCGTACAGCCCGTGTATTGCACATGGGTATGATTTGCAATTCAATTTACAACAACAGGAAACGGCCGTTAAGACAGGGTATTGGCCGCTCTTCCGTTTCGATCCCGACCGCACTGCACAAGGAACGAACCCGTTCCAACTGGATTCGCGCAAACCGAAATTGCCCGTCGAAGATTTTATGTACCGCGAAGGCCGTTTCCGTATGCTCACCAAAAGCGATCCCGACCGCGCCAAACAACTGCTTAAATTGGCACAAGGCGATGTGGATGAGCGTTGGAAAACATACGAACAATTAGCAAAATAATTATCAACGGTCAATGGTCAATGATCAATTGTCAACGGGGAGTCGTTGGCAATTGACAATTAGCAATTGACAATTGACCATTGATCAGGAGTTAATCATGGATTTAACAACAACTTACTTGGGCTTGACCTTGAAAAACCCACTTGTTCCCTCTGCGTCTCCGTTGACGGGTTCGCGGGATGGATTGCGTGAATTGGAAGATGCGGGTGCAGCGGCTGTTGTACTTTCTTCCTTGTTTGAAGAGCGCATTTTGCTTGATGAAATGGAAATGCACGACCATCTTGATTCCAGCATGGGCAGTTCTGCCGAAGCGATGAGCTATGTGCCAGAACCTGGCCGTTATCAATTGGGCGCGGAAGCGTATTTGGAACGGGTAAGTTGGGCAAAACGAACGATGGATATTCCTATCATTGCCAGCTTGAACGGCACGTCGGTTGGCGGCTGGATGCGGTATGCAAAAGAGATTGAGAATGCTGGTGCGGATGCGTTGGAACTGAATATATACCATCTCCCTGCTGATTTGAATGAACAGGGGCGGGATGTGGAGAAGTTATATTTGGATGCGTTAAAGGCGGTAAAAACGGCCGTTTCCATTCCCGTTGCCATGAAACTCAGCCCCTATTTCAGTGCTATCGGCAACATGGCAAAACAGTTCGCTGATAACGGCGCAAATGGCCTTGTTTTGTTCAATCGCTTCTATCAACCCGATTTGGACATTGAGAATCTGGACGTGATGCCCCATCTTGTGTTGAGTGATCAGCGTGCGTTGCGGTTGCCCTTGCGCTGGGTGGCGATGTTATACGGCCGTATAGATGCCGATTTCGCCATCACCTCTGGCATTCACACCAGTGAAGATGTGCTGAAAGGGTTGATGGCTGGCGCAAAAATCACGATGATGTCTTCTGCTTTATTGCAAAATGGGCCAGCCCATCTAACCAAGTTGTTGCAAGAAATTGAACAATGGATGGAAGAACGTGAGTATGAATCCGTCGTTCAAATGCAGGGTAGTTTGAGCCAACTCAACTC
>CAYSDT010000248.1:0-5035 GCA_964429835.1 uncultured Ardenticatenaceae bacterium
TCTATCAACACGTTGATGTCGTATGGTTTAGAGAGAAAATCGGCTACCTGTTCACCCGCAAATTGCTGATGAACATCTTCCTTGCTGAAACCTGAAGAGAGAATGATATTAACGGCCGTGTTTATTTCGTGCAGTTTGATGAATGTCTCATGCCCGCTTAAACCAGGCATGGAAAGATCGAGTAAAATCAGCCCGATCTCATCTTCTCGTTCACGATATAAATCAACCCCTGCTTGTCCATCAGCGGCGGCAATCACGATGATCTTCTCCATCTCTAAAATATCTTCAATGGATTCACGAACGTGCGGATCATCGTCGATGAGCAAGACGATGCTGCCTTTGTTAATGATTGGGGAAACGGCCGTTTGTAAAATAGGCTGTTGTGGGGGAGAAACGGCCGTTTTTCCTACTGGAAATAGAACATGGAATGCAGTCCCCTCACCGACACGGCTGGAAACCGAAATGCAACCCTGATGCCCGCGCACAATTCCTAAAACGGCCGCTAATCCCAAACCCCGCCCCGTAAATTTTGTCGTGTAAAATGGATCAAAAATGGAGGCCATCGTCTCATCGTCCATTCCCTCACCATCATCTCTAATTTGCAGATACACATAGTCACCAATCGCCAATGGCTCATCTAACTGTTGACAGAATCGCTCATCATCAGTTTCAATCTGCATCACCCCCGTCTCTATCCATATCATCCCATGATTTGGAATAGATTCGGCCGCATTTAGAATTAAATTCATAAGAATTTGCTGCATTTGCCCCTTATCCGCCTCGATATCAGGCAATGTTTCATACAAATTCAAAAATAATCCCACCGTTTTAGGAATAGCAATCTCGATAAGATGTGAATTTTTGTCGATAAGGCGGTTGAAATTTACCAACTGCATCATAAAGTCACCCTTACCAGAGTATGCCAATAATTGTTCCGTTAACGCCGCTGCTTGTTTGGTCACCGCGATTACCTTCTCGATATGCTTTCGTGAACCAGAATCCGACGGCAGTTTGGCAAGTGCCAACGAAGATTGTCCCATAAGCGCGACTAATAAATTATTAAAATCATGGGCAATACCGCCCGCCAAAATCCCCAAACTCTCAATTTTCTGCGTATGCAGAAACACCTCCCAATCCATTTTTTTGTCGGTAATGTCCGACATATTCATGACCACTTTTTCAACCTTACCGCCTCTATCACGGATGGGATTAACCTGTACTTCATAACAACGCGAATTCCCTTCAACCGTCAACCGTAACTCTTGGGTTGCAAAACTGTTTGTCACAAATATATGGCGCATCCATGCCGCAAATTCATCAGATATGGTAAATGGCAGATGATTCCATGATTTCCCCAACACCGTTACCGCCTCGATCTCAAACGTCTTCAACGCCGATGGGCTGATATATGTAATACGATCATGTCGGTCGTAAATGTAGAAATGTGTGCGCGTCGTCGCCAGCATACTGGTTATCGTCTCCGCTTGTTGCTCCAGTCTAAGTGCTAATCCACGCACCTCCTCCTCTGCACGCTTACGGGTAATGGCGGCCGCGATTTGACCTGAAACAAACACAAGAATCTGCTTATGATAACTGGTGTACGCATTCTCATCTTCATAATGTTGCACAGCAATAACACCAAAAGTCTTCCCTTTTGTGCGTAATGGTGCGCCCAGCCAAATTGGCCCCATCGGCCCAACAAGGTCTACTTTCCCCTCTTTTATCAATTGATGATGCTGCTCCTCGTTGATAAGTAAAGCTTCCCCCGTGCGAATAACATGCTCAATCAACCCATTACCAAATGAATACGGGTCACTATCATCGTCTTCCTCGTCTACAAAGTAAGGAAGATGGATTAAATCTGTTTTTTCATCATGAATGGAGATAAAAAAATTATCAGCAGCCATCAAATCAGCAATGATTGCATGAATATAACTATATAACTCCTGCAAACTGCTTTCAGACGTTGCCAAAGCTGCAATTTGATATAACGCATTTTGCAGTAAATCTGATCTTGTGCGTGCGGTTACATCTATATTTAGGCTGACCAAATTGACAATAGAACCATGATCGTCATAAATGGGAAAAATGGTGGTATTAACGACACGCCGTTCTATATATCCAGTTTGATGCTTCTTTTTCACCTGATTCATTGGCGTAAAAGCGATGTTTTCCAGTTCGACAGTCTCGCCATGCAATGCCAACCGAACTGCCGATGCTATTCCCATTTCCTGCGTTAATTCGTTACGAAAGACATTTAATTTACCAATAATTTCTTCACGGGTTACCCCATAAATTACCATTGCAGCTGGGTTTATCTCTCTACAATAGCCACTAGGATCAAATATCTGAATGCCAATCGGTGTTTGCTGAATTAAACGCTGCCAAGCACCCTGCGATGTTACTATATCTGTGTGCATTTGTCGTTGAGCCTGATGAAGACGGGCATTGTCCAACATCTGAGCAATACGATCTGCAAAAACTGTTACTAAAGGGACATCGCTCTCGGTTAGCAGTTCGTGGGTGATGCTCATCACCCCGATCAATCTGTTTTCACTAATAAGTGGCGCATAAATACCTGGAAATGATTGCACCTTGTTCAATATCAACCCTGAAAAAGATTTGAATTTTGCTGGAATCATTTGCAGATGGGTTTTGGATGTATCGAAGAGATACACGGCATGGCGTGTCGTAACGACTTGCTGATAAACATCAACACTGCTAACAAGGAAACGCATCCCGCTCATGCTATGTTTGAACTGTCGTTCCAATGCGAGAACAACTTTGTCTGTGGTCGTGGCAGCCTGAAAAACAAGGTTCTTTTCTTCCTTATCCTCAAACAAAGCGATGCCGCCAGCCAGTCCCGCTTGTCCGAAATGATCACAAAAAATCTGGAACACTTCTTCGCGATCATACGATGTTTGGCGTAGCTGTTCAGAGGCAGCAACAATCGCGGCAAACAGGGTTTGATTTTGTCGTAAAAATGATTCTTGTCTAAGCGGTGGAAGTTGTTTCATTTTACCCGTCATGGGACAAGCTTACTAGAAAGTGTTACCAATGCCAATACTCTTGTTATCAATTCATCAAAGTGACAGGCACTTGGCAAGTGCCTGTCACCTGAGCGCGAACGGTTACGTCCGTAGTCGAAGGTAAAAGTCCAACTCGGAAGCTGCTGCGACTTCGACAGGCTCAGTCTCCGCTAACATTAAAACGGGGTTGGTCGAAACGATGACCAACCCCTTGCGTGTCATTCCCGCGCAGACGGGAATCTACGGCTCTAAACGAAAATGGATGCCTGCCTCCACAGGCATGACAATAGCCAAGGGGATGACTATTCCCATTAAACAAAAGTTGAACTTTTTTCAGTGGACTCATTGACCCGTTTACCAGAGAAAATCATCTCTCCAGAAAAAGTGTCCGGTAGCTAGACATCGGTTAAGAACTGATGCTTGGCACGGGTGCATTTCAGTTCTGGGCTATTTTCTGACATGGCGGTTAAAACCGCGTCTACAGCGTCTACAGTTGCAGCGAATTCGTTCGCCATGCCCCCAAGCTGAAATGCGCCCAGTATGGGGAGAATTTGACACAGATAACAGCCTGCGTTATCCTATTCGCATTATGAAAAAACAACGATTTTTCACCTTTAGCTTTACGAACCGAACCACCACCCGCGAGACGGCGCAGTGACGGTTGCTTGAGTTAGAGGAAGCGGCAAAAACAGAAACCAGAGACGCGGCCTAAGCCGCGTCTTTTTTGTTGTAGGACAAGTTTGCAAACTTGTCCTACGGATGTGAAGGAGACATTATGTTGGCAAAACTGGATCAGCTTTATGCTGAATCATTGGAAAAATTAGAAGCGGCTGGGGAAACGGCCGTTCTTGACACATGGTACAAAGAGACACTTGGCCCTAAAGGGAACGTCCAACTGATGACCCGCCAGTTCGGTAAAATTGCGCGTGAAGATCGCCCCGCTTTTGGGGCGCGGATCAACGCCGTTAAAACTGAACTGGAAGCGGTGTACCAACAGAAAGCAAACACGTTGAAGCTGGCTGAAATGAACGCCGACATCGCTGATTCGGCGATTGATGTGACGTTGCCCGGCCGTCAACAGCCAGAAGGTGGCTTGCACGTTATTACGCAGACGTTGCGCCAGATTTACCGCATTTTTGGTGATATGGGCTTCCAAATTTACCGCACGGGCGATGTGGAGACGGATTTGTACAACTTTGAGTTGCTCAACTTTCCGCCCCATCACCCTGCGCGGGAGATGCAAGACAGTTTTTACACCACCGACCCTGACGTGATTTTACGGACGCACACCAGCGCGGGACAAATTCGTGCGATGCAAGAGTATCACCCTGAGCCTGTGCGCGTTATTTTGCCCGGCATGTGCTATCGCAATGAGCAAATCACGACGCGCAGCAGCATCCAGTTCACGCAAGTGGAAGGGTTGGCTGTTGGCACGAACATCACTTTTGCAGATTTGAAGGGGACGTTGACGGAGTTTGCCCGTCGTCTGTTTGGGGCGGATCGTGAGACGCGCTTCCGTGCTAGCTATTTCCCGTTCACCGAGCCGAGCGCGGAGATGGATGTGACTTGCTTCCTCTGCGATGGCGAAGGTTGCCAGGTGTGCAAGCAGACGGGTTGGCTGGAAATTTTGGGCAGCGGCATGGTGCATCCGACGGTGTTGCGGAATGGCGGTTATGATCCTGAAGTGTACACGGGGTTTGCTTTTGGCATGGGGCCTGAGCGGATTGCGATGTTGAAATATGGGATTAACGATATTCGGCAATTCTGGAATAATGATTTGCGGTTTTTGCGGCAATTTTAGGGGTTAATCCGCAGATTACGCAGATTTTCGCAGATTTTTTGCGTAGGGGCGACCCGCTGGGTCGCCCTTGAATGGCGAGAAAACAAGAGGGCGACCCAGCGGGTCGCCCCTACAGTGAGGAATAAACCATGCTTGTACCATTATCATGGCTGAGAGAATATGTAGAGGTCAACGAATCTATTGAGGAGGTTGACCGTATTTTGAC
>CAYSDT010000249.1:0-5026 GCA_964429835.1 uncultured Ardenticatenaceae bacterium
ATGGGGCGGTATGGGGTCAATAAGAAAAATCGGTATTGGCTGCGTGTGCGCTTGCTGCATCAGGATGAGTACGCGACACGGATGCGACCGTATCGCACAAGCCCCCGTTTGCGGCAAATTGGGGTGAGTGCGTGGGGGGGAATAACGGCCGTTACCCATTCACGTCTCATCAAAAAAGAAAAACTGGGCAGCAGCGACGGCGGGCCCGGCCAAATTTTCCAACTGCAAGTCGCGCCCGTGTTGAAACGGCGGCCAAACGAAATCCTCGTCGTGCAAGATGGGGATGCGCTTGACGTGTGGGAAGAAGTTCCCGATTTTTCGCACTCCTACGGCAACGACAAACATTTCACGCTCGACAGCGTGAGCGGCGAAGTGCGGCTGGGGCCGTCCATTCGCCAGCCAGACGGCACAATGCGCCGTTATGGAGCGATCCCGCCACGCGGTTCCCATCTCGTTTTTCAGCGGTATCGGTACGGTGGCGGGCTGGAGGGCAACGTGCAGGCGGGGGTCATCAACACGCTGAAAACGGCGATTCCGTTCATTGATCGGGTGGTTAATCGAAAAGCGGCCGTTGGCGGATTGGACACGGAGTCGATGGAAGCGGCCAAAAGGCGAACCCCATCGCTGTTGCGAACCCGCGACCGTGCCGTCACCGAAGACGATTTTGTCTTTTTGGCGCAGGAAGCGTTGCGCGACACGGGCTGGAGCAATTACCGCGTCCACTGTTTGCAGCCGATTCCCTCGCGGGAAAGCCGCATCATTCCCGGCCAAGTTTATTTGCTGATTATTCCGCATATTCAGGATGATGATGAGCGTTTACGGCCAACCGCCAACCAGCTTGAACTGCAACAAGATGAGGCGTTCAACCATTTGGCCTCCTACCTGAACGAACGACGACTGCTGACGGTTCAACTCGACATCCGCGCTCCTGTTTACTATTGGGTCGCCGCCCGCGTGGCAATCCGCACCATTCGCGGGGTCAACCACGCCGAAGTTGAAGAAAATGTACTGGATCGGCTGTACGCCTTCCTCAATCCGCTCATCGGCGGCAACGGGGGGGATGGATGGGAATTCGGCCGTGATTTGGTCGTGTCCGATTTGCATCAATGTTTGCAAAACATTCCCGGCGTGCAATTTATTCGTGACGTGCAGATTTTCGTCACCGCTCCCGACGAAGGGCCACGCGGCGATCCTGTCAGCGCGGTTGATGTCGTTGGGCATGGGGTGATTGCCTCTGGTGTGCATGAGGTTGTTTTTGATTAACTAGAAGGCAGACCTGACAGGTTTTACTGTGATACTTGTGTAAAACAAGAGGCATTGATGAAACCTGTCAGGTCTTGAAACTTATGAGTCAAGAAATTATTCATCAAATTGGAATAACGGGGCCGGGATATGATGGTGCTTATATTGTGCCTGTGGGCGAAACGGCCGTTGGTCGGGGTGACAATAACCATCTCGTCTTCGCCCATCCACTGGTTTCGCGCAAACATGCGACGCTGACGATTGCCGCTGACAGCGACAGTTGTCTGCTGACTGATTTGGGCAGCACGCACGGCACGATGTTGAATCACGAGCGCATCGAACCGAACACGCCAATCACCCTTAAAAGCGGCGATATTATCGAAATTGGGGCGTTTCGTCTGGTCTACGAGAAAATAGTTGTCGGCGGAGAGACAACGGCAGAAAGCGAACCCATCGCCCCTGTGCCTGCGGCAACGCAACCGCCGCCGCCTGACTTTCCTGCGCCGCCAAAAGATCGTCCAAGACCGCGCCCTGTGCCGCAAATTAGTGCTTCATGGGAAACGGCCGTTTATGTTCCCATCATCCGCCCGCCAAACCAGCCGCCCATCGCAAAAAACGGTGACGGGGGCGATGACGGCAGCTACGAGCCGCCCGCTGGGCTGTCCGCCGATTACAGCAGTTATCTCGAATACCTGCCCGATATTTACCGCACCAACTACAATAGCTTCATCGCCCGTTTTTTGGCGTTATTGGAGTCAATCATGGCTCCAATTGAGTGGAATGTGGACAATTTTGACCTGTTCCTTGACCCCAAGACCTCCCCGCCCGCTTTCTTTTCGTGGTTGGGCAACTGGTTCAATTTAGAGTTTGACCAGACGTGGAGCGTGGAAAGTCAGCGGCAATTGCTGATTGAAGCGCATCAACTGTATCGGCGACGGGGAACGGCGTGGGCAATGCGGCGCGTGTTAGAAATTTACACGAACAGCAAGGTCGAAATTGATGATCAAAATGAAAATTTGGAAGCGTTGACCTTTTTTGTAAAGATTCACGCGGCCGAAAAAGAGTTAAATCGCGGCGCAATTGAGCGATTAGTAAACAGCTACAAGCCAGCACACACAAGTTATTCGTTGCTGTTTGTGGCATGAATGAGTAGCAAGTGGCAAGTGGCAAGTGGCGAGTGGCAAGTGAAAACTTGCTGCCCCGTTACTTGCTACTTACAAACTTGCTACTCGCAATGGAGAGTGGTTTGCAAACGAATCAAGAAGAAAATAAAGCAGTCCCATTTACATTTGACCTATCTTTTCTAATTTCTGATTTTCAGCAGGAGTGGGGACGGTGCAACATGGCGGCAAATTATATTGCGGCGTATGCGGCGTACCAGTTTCCCCAGCGTGAGCGTGTCGAAAATTTAATTTCGACGATTGCGAATGAGATGTTGGAAACGGCCGTTTTCCTCGCCCCATCCCATTCTGATTTGCAGATTCGCTACACGCAATTAGATGATGGTTTGCACATGAACATCACCCATGATATTCGAGGTGATGCCATTACTCCCTATTTTGCCCTGTTAGATGTGCTTAGGGGTGGTCACAGCAACGCCCTTTATCTAAAATTACTCACCGACGAGGAAGAATCCTCAAATAATTTCAACCAATTAGGCTTAACTATGATCTGTAACGATTTTGGCGCACGTTTGAACGTAAAATTGGAGAACAAAAGTGACCGCGTACAGACACAACTTTTCATCCCCATCAAGGAACTTTCTGCATGAACTACACAAAAGAAACGTACTCACTGGCATACGATCCCCTAGATCAGCAAATCGATCTGGTCGGCTCTTGCCGCCCCGTAGAGGGAGATGAAGTTGTCGAAATCTTCCGCTATCTAGTCAACATTCACAATCAGGTACACGGCACATTACGCCTGAATTTTCGCCGCTTACGCTACATAAATGCGGCTGGAATCAAAGCATTATCACTGTTCGTCGCCTATGCACGGGGGCGTAACACGCTCAAAATCAAGCTGATCGCTTCGGGGATTTTGGCGTGGAGCGAACGGGTGTTGCCCACCTTGTGTAACATCTGGGATGAGGTGGAATTTACAGTTTATGACAAAGATTTTTACAAAAGCCAAGATATTATCGAAGATTTACAGTTCATCCCCCTGTTACGCAATCAAACCCGCATTTTATGGCCGCAAGAAAAAGAGATTTTGCGCCGTCACGGGTTGAAAAAAGGAATGCGAACGGCCGATATTTGCTGTGGATGCGGCGACATCCCTCTGCTTATCAGCCGTGAATTTGAGACGGGATCAATCGTCGGTATAGACCATTCGGAAGGGGCGATTGAGTACGCACGCAACTCCCAAGAGGAGTTCAATATCAGCAATGCTGATTTTCAACGGGGCGATGCGACTGCACTAATGCTGGACGACAACAGCTTCGATTTTGTGTTGTGTCGGCTGAGTTTGCAGATATTTTCAGAGCCAGAACTCATCCTGCAAGAGCTTATTCGCATCACAAAACCGGGTGGGCGCGTGTACACGCTATGCGAAGATTACGACTTAATTATGGGGTATCCCGAAAGTGACCTTATCAGCCAAACGTATGATCGGGCGGCCGTTTATGGCGACCAAATGGGGATGGATTTACGAAACGGCAAGAAATTATTCGGCATGTTGTCGGAAGCACGATTGGAGGATATTGAGACGGATTACATCATGGTGGACACCAATAGCACCGACCGCGACGCTTTTGCACGGGTGATTGAAAGCTGGCAAGCGTTTTCCGTCGGCACAATCGGGGCAACGCTGGGATTGAGTGAAGCTGATCAATCCAGTTTATCTGCTGGTTATGATGCCCAGTTACGGGCAATTCGCAGCCCGTATGGGTATACAAATTGGGGTATGGTGGCTTGTTCGGGACGGAAACCGTTATCGTAGGACAAGTTTGCAAACTTGTCCTACAACACAATTATGATTCAACGTATCAAAGATTTTTTCGGACGCAGTTTTTACCGCAAATTACTGCTGTTTAATGTGACGATGGTGTTTTTAACGGCCGTTGTTCTCTTCCTCTACCTGACCAATAATTTCAAAACCATCACCGATTTTTCATTGGCGCAAAATAGTTTGGGAATTGAGGCGACGACGCTTGAATATCTGGATAAATACACAGGTGAAAAGGCAAATTCAACGTGGCTACAATTGCAAGCCGCACAGGATAATTTAGCCGTTTTAGGGCGCACCGCCCAAAAAATCATCGATCACAGTGATGAATTTGGCGATGAAACGTTCGATAATCCCCTCTTCCAAACCGAGTTAAGCGAGGAGATGGGCGCACTAACAACAGATGCGTCTGCGTCTGTAGACGCACTTATTCCACCTGAAATCAGTGACAACCCTGATGCCATCGAGCAATTGAAAAATTCTGCGCTGCTGAACCTGAGCATGGACGCTGTTTACGACAGCAACAGCAATAACGCCTTCATCTATTACATCGGCGATATGGATGCGCCCGTCACCCGCGCCTATCCAAACTATCATTTGGTTGAGATATTGGGCGAAGAAGGGTTGAGTAATCTCTTCTGGCGTGACTATTTTGCGCCAAATGTGGCGGGATGGGAATCGTGGTACACCGACGAAGCGTTGCAAGAGCGCGTTCCCAACCCCATCACCGTTGAAGCACCATACAATGATGCGGCTGGGCAAGGGCTGATTGTGACCATGTTCTACCCGCTTTGGGATCATGAAACAGATCAATTTGCGGGTGCTGTCGGCGCGGATA
>CAYSDT010000250.1:0-5020 GCA_964429835.1 uncultured Ardenticatenaceae bacterium
CCCACACCCAAGCCCAATACCCACTGGAAGCGTGCGGCTTCCTCAGCGGACGCGATGGGATCGTGGTGAATCAATATCCCATCCATAATCGCTTGCAACGTGAAACTGAGTATGAAATGGAGCCGACAGAGATGCTGGCTGCATTTTTAGCGATGGAATCGCAAAATGAAGAGCTTGTCGCCATTTACCATTCGCACCCACAAGGGGCAGCCTATCCCTCACCAACTGATATTGCTCAGGCGTATTATCCAGATACGGTGCAGATTATTGTGTCGTTGGTTGACCGCAAACGGCCGTTAATCCGCGCATTCAGTATCAAAAACGGAACCGTCACCCCCGTCACCATCATGGAGCAAGAAGATTGATGAAACGTACACTCAAAGGCATAACCCTGACCCTCCTCCTCATTCTCATCATCGCCCCTGAATGGCCTGATTTTGGCGATGAAGAGTACCAGTTAGATCAAATTATCGGGCAACATTATTTCAATTTTGTGACGTGGGAAACGGCCGCTATTGGGCAAAAGATGGAAGCGGTGTTAGCACGGGGACACCAATCCTTATCTGATGAAGCGCGTAAGGAAATTGTGATTGAGTATTTGACGATGATGTACGAGGTGGGGCAATTGGAATGGGAGATTGAGTCCATTTACGTTGATCCAGATGTGGATGATCCGTTGACAGAAACGGCCGTTTTGCGCCAAGAAGCATCCGATTTACGAACCGAAATGGCCGCCCTGCAACCCATCGCTGAAGCCATTTTACAAGATCAAGTTTCGGCCGTGTTAGCCGATGAGGGGTTAGCCATCGCCCACCAAACATGGCCGCCTGTGATGATGAAAATGACCCCGCTGCCGCTCGTTCTCATCGTTTCCCCGCGTGAGGCGGTGGAGCGGCTGTACGGTTATGCGCTGGAGGCGGGCTATCCGGTGGCGGACAGGGAAATTTTGGAAACGGCCGTTTATGATGAACTCGACCGCTCCGCCCTCGTCGTCCCCATCGGCGGCATGGGCAGCTACCCCGCGATGGTCGCCGAAACCGCCAACATCAACTGGCTGATGACCGTTATTGCCCATGAATGGACGCACCATTGGCTGACCTTGCACCCGCTCGGCATCGTCTATCTTGAATCGCCGCAACTGCGTACCATCAACGAAACCGTCGCGTCCATTGTCGGTGATGAAGTGGGGGCGATGGTTATCGAGCGGTTCTATCCCGAATTTGCCCCGCCGCCCGTGCAGGAAGATGAGGTCGGTGAAATCGCCATTCCAGAGCCGCCATCGTTCGATTATCGCGCCGAAATGGGCATCACGCGGGTGGAATTGGATCGGTTATTGGCAGAAGGGGCGATTGATGAAGCCGAAGTATACCTTGAGGATCGGCGGCGTGTTTTTGTGGAGAATGGATACAACATTCGCAAACTAAACCAAGCATATTTCGCTTTTTACGGCGCGTATGCCGACACGGGCGGGGCAACGGGAGCCGATCCGATTGGGCCAATGCTGTTAGAAATGCGCGAGGAAAGCCCATCATTGCGGGCATTTATGGATACCGTCGCCCCCATCAACAGCTACGAAGAGATGTTAGACGTGTATGCTGAAATGATGGAATAAACGGCCGTTTTTCCCGTGTCAAACAGATATATTTCATTTATCTTAAAATAAGCGGAGGCTGAGCTTGTCGAAGTCGTAGCGGCCTCTGCCTTCGACAGGCTCAGGCGGCGGCTAGAAAAGCGATGGAGCCAGTGACAAACGGCCGTTTCCCTCCAACGAAAGCAACGCTTCCTTCAATTTTAATCCCCCACGATACCCCGTCAATTTGCCATTCGCGCCGATAACCCGATGACAAGGAATAACAATTGCCAGCGGATTACGGCCGTTTGCCGCCCCAACCGCCCGCGATGCCGTCGGTCTGCCAATTTCAGCCGCCAATTCGCCATAAGTTGACGTTTTGCCGTAAGGGATGGTTTGTAACGCACCCCAAACTGTCTGCTGAAATAATGTGCCATCGGGGGCGAGGGGTAAGTCAAATTCCCGTAATTCACCCGCGAAGTAGGCGTTTAGTTGCGCGGTTGCGTCTGGGAATGCGGCATGGTCTTGTTGCCAAACGGCCGTTACTTCAATCGCACTCGTCCCTTCCTGAAAGCTGATGTGCGAAAGCCCCTTTTCATTACGCGCCAATAAAATATCACCCAGCGGGCTGGGGATGATAGTAAAGATGGTTTGGATTTTCATTCATGCTCCATTTTTTATATAGGACACAGATTGCGCTGATTACACTGATTTTCTACTTTTTTATCTGTGTTCATCTGTGGAATTAGTGTCCCATTTCATGGTAAACGGCCGTTTACAACGGCAACGTAAACCAAAAGACCGCGCCCCCATCCGCTCCATTTTCTGCCCCAATTTCACCACCATGCGCTTCCACGATGGATTTGGCGACTGCCAAACCTAACCCGATTCCACGACCATCACCGCGTCCGCGCCCGCGTTCGCTTCCGCGACCGTCGTCCACGCGATAGAACCGCTCGAATAAATAGGGCAATTTGTCGGCAGGAACGCCATCGCCCGTGTCGGCGATGCTGATGCGGATGAATGCGCCGTCAGGCTGGCAACGGATGGTGACCGTGCCGCCAGCAGGCGTGTGCCGAATCGCGTTGGAAAGCAGGTTGTTGAACACTTGCTGGAGCCGCTGGCTGTCCACATTCAGCTTTGGCAGGGCGGGCGATGGGACAAGGTAAGTGATAACTTGCGCGGCGGCAATCATCGGTTGGAAGGAGGTGATGAGCCGTTCTACTAAAGCACAAACGGCAGTTTCTTCCCGATCTAAAACCAACTGCCCCGCCTCCGCCAACGCCAACTGGCGTAAATCTTCCACCAGTCGCGTCAGCAGCTTCGTTTTATCAGCGATGGGGTCAAGGGATTCGGTGGTCAGCGGGAAAATGCCATCTTGTAACGCTTCCACGTTGCCCTGAATGACGGTCAACGGCGTGCGTAATTCGTGGGCAATGTCGGCCGTCATCTGCCGCCGCGATGTTTCCGAGCGGTCAAGTTGTGCCGACATTTGATTGAACGCATCGGCCAAATCGCCGATTTCATCGTTGGCACGGGTTTCCACCCTTTGACTGAGATCACCATGAGCGACGGCATTAACGGCCGTTCTCAATTTGCGTAACGGCCGTATCATCCCCCACGTCAACAGCCCGCCCAACAACAGGGCGATGGCACCAGCAATGGCAACCGCCGTGAACAATACCCGATTCATCTGTCGCAAAAAAGATGATTGTGCCGCTGACAAATCATTAGCTGCGGCAACGATGGCCGTCCCCACCCGTTCACCGCGCACAACGATGGGCGACCCCAAGCGCATCGTCGCCTCGTTGATCTTTTCCCCCTGCATTTCACGCGCAGAATCGGCCACGACGATGCCATCACCGCCAACGATCAACGCCCGCGCCCCTAATGCCGTCCACATATCACGACTGGGCGGGTGCGGTTGATTACTATTTTCTGGCGGGGCAAGGCGGGGGAAGGGATTATGCAGCACACTTTCGACCTCATCCCAGCCGCCATTGCGTTCGTAATAACGTGCCAGCACATTGGCGAGCGCGTCCGTCTGCCGCCTGTTGTTGTTGTCAACATAGAGTTGGAACTGACTTTCGACGGCGCGGCGGGCAAACAGCGTGCCTAACACGCCGACAAGCAAAACGACGATGAGCAACGCTCCCATAAATTTAACAAAAATGGGGATGCGTGGGTATTTGGGAGGAGATTCTTGGTTCATTATGCGAGTGGCGAGCGGCGAGTGGCGAGTATGCGAGTGGCGAGTACCAACTCGCATACTCGCTACTCGCTCACCTTATATCCAATGCCGAAAACGGTTAAAATCATCGTCGGTTTGCGTGGATTGTCTTCTAATTTGGCGCGTAGATTTTTGATGTGGCTGTCTACGGTGCGTTCCATGCCGATGTAATCATCGCCCAGTGCGGTGACGAGATTTTCGCGGGTAAACGGCCGTTCTTTGGCGGCGGCCATCGTTTTCAAAATCGTGAATTCGGTGGGGGTTGTGGGGACAAAACGGCCGTTTTTCTCCACCATATGCTTGTCAGGATCAATCAGCACATCGCCCACGCGGATGAAGCTGTTGGCGGTTGGCAATGCGCCGCGCCGCAACACCGCACGCACACGGGCGATGAGTTCGCGCGGGCTGAATGGCTTGGTCACATAATCATCGGCTCCAATTTCCAAGCCGATGATTTTGTCCATTTCATCCACACGAGCGGTGAGCATGATGATGGGCGTGGCTGCCATCGCCCCCGAAGAGGCGCGTACTTTACGGGCAACATCCAGCCCGTCCAACGCTTCGCCATTGCGGGCGGCGGGCAGATTGAGATCGAGCAAAATGAGATCGGGCTTTTCGTAGCGGATGATGTCAAGGGCAGAACGGCCGTTAATGGCCGTAAACACCCGATACCCTTCCTTTTCTAAATAGCCGCGCACCACGCGGATGATGTCTGGTTCGTCATCAACGACGAGAATTCTTTGCATTTCAACCTCTTTTTATGATTGATTTGTAGTTTAACACAAAGTTATGGAGAATTGATGGACGTAATATAATGGGACACTGATTGCGCTGATGAACACAGATAGGCAACAAGAGGTTGCTTAGAAAAATCAGTGCAATCAGTGCAATCAGTGTCCTGTAAAATGAGGATGATATGCTAAATAGTCAGGATTTAACCGATTTTATTAACGCACACACCATCGCGGCCGAGATTGTGCCGTTGGCGATGGAAACGCTGACCGTGCCAGCCGCCGCTGCCGCTTTAGGCATCAGCACCGATCAAATCGTCAAATCGATCCTGTTTTTACTGAATGGTGAGCCATTATTGGTCATCGCCAATGGAACGGCGCGGGTTGATTACAAGAAATTGGCAGATTATCTGGGTGTGTCGCGGCGACGGGTGAAGTTGGCAACGGCGGAACAGGTGTTAGCTATTGCGGGGTTTATGGTGGGAACTG
>CAYSDT010000251.1:0-5015 GCA_964429835.1 uncultured Ardenticatenaceae bacterium
GGTATGCTGGCTGACTGTGCCAGCAGAAATGAACAGCTTTTGCCCAATTTCCTTGTTACTAAGCCGCTGGGCAAGCAATGCCAACACGTCCATCTCGCGCTCGGTTAGCGGCTCGTTTAACGGGCTGTTTTTATTGGTGACGGGAGCGGGCAGGATGGCGGCTAAGATGTCGTCGATGAAATAGGGGGCGATTTCTTGCTGGCGTAATTGCAGTAACAGGGGCTTAACGGCCGTTCCCATATCAGCAATAAAACGGATGGCACCGGCGGGCTGTGCCAGCATGACGGCTTCTTTTAATGTAGAAACGGCCGTTTTCCCCTCCCCCATCTGCTCGGCAAGCAACGCTTGCAAAGATAAAAGCGACACCATTTCTGGCAGCCGATTCGTCCGCTCGGCAATTGCCAATGAACGGGACAGAAAGGCGGTGACAGATTCCCGCGCCGCCGCCCTGTTTTGTGCCAACATCACCTTTGCCCATGTGATTTGCGGCAGATAGAGGGTGCTGAACCCATCAAATTGGTATGGATCGGCGACTGTTGCCCAGCGAACGGCCGTTGGTAAATCCCCCTGCGCCATCGCTATTTCAGCCTCACATCCATCCAAAAAGGGAGCCAGCCCCCGATTTTGCCTTGTTTCCAGTAAATCACGCCCTGTTTTCAGCCAAACGGCCGCTTTTTCAAACTCACCCTGCGCCACATCGATCAAAATCAGCCCGCAAATCGCTTGCAAATAAAACTTGGTAGACAAGATGTAATCTGCATTAGCGGCATCGGTAAAATACGCTTGGGCGATGGACAACTGATTCTGTTGATAAGGCGGGCATCCCAAATAATAGTTGGCAAGGCTGATTGAGCCAGACAATTGATGCGCCTGCCCATGCTGCAAATAATCGGCGGCCGACACCGCTAATGTTGATAATTTCAGTTGATACCAATAGACGTGCATCAGCCCAAACATCAACATCGAATTATGGCGTATTTGGCGTAATTCAGAATCAATCAACTGCTGTTGCAGATAAGTCTCCGCCTCCGCCATCTGCCCGCGAATCATATAACTCGTCCCCTTAACCATTTGTGCGCCCGTGTAAGCGTAGCTCCATTTTCGCGGCAGCAATGCCAACGCGCAGGCCACATCCGCCTCCAACGGTGCTTTTCCAGAAAAATAAATGGCGACATTGGCACGGAAAACGCAAATTTCGCCACGAATGGGATCAGCGATTTCTGGCGGCAAATCAGCTTGTGCCAGCAGGGATTCGGTTCTGTCGAGGGCGGCTAACTCTTCAACAAAGCGGGCATTTACATTGTGCAGCCACACTTCAATAATTTGCAGTTGCGGATATTGCTGCGCTGTTTGCGGATCAAACAAATTAAAACGCAACTCCAAATGATGGAACAGTTCCCGATCAATCAAATTATGCCGATCAGCGGCGATGAGGGAAACGGCCGTTTCTATCTCCCCCGCCTTAAACGCATGAGCCAACGCCTCATCAATCAACCCATTATCTGCAAACCATTTGCTGGCGCGGCTGTGCAGGGCGGCGATGGCTTCTGGGGCGAATCCATCGGCCAATTGCTGTTGTAAATGTTGCTGGAAAAGATAGTGATAGCGCACCCACTCGCGCTGGTCGTCCAATGGAATCAAAAAGAGATTGGCATCCTGCAACTGCTTCAAAAACTGGTGTCCATCGCCCGTTTGGGTGACGGCATCACATAACGGGGCGCACAGGCGGTCGAGAACGGCCGTTTGTAATAAAAATTCCTTCACTTCCGCGCCCAACTGGTCGAACACGGCTCCCATCAGATATTCAGTCACAACGCGGGGGCTATGGGGCAGCGCGGCCAGATAAGCGTCTGGCTCGGCTTGTTGGCGCAGGGAAAGGGCAAGCAATCGCAGCCCCGTCACCCATCCTTCGGTCATGCTATTCATCTCGGCAATGCTGTCGTCGTTTAGCGGGGCGGCGATGAGGGTATGCAGAAAAACGGCCGTTTCTTCCACCGAAAAACGCAACTCATCGCTGCGAACAACCACAATTTCATTGCGCCCCTGCATGACGGCAATCGGCAGCGGCGGCTCGCAGCGCGTGCAAATAACCAAGTGCATCGCGGGCGATGGGTAACGCAGCAGTTCGATGATGAACTCGTGAACGGCCGTTTCCTGAATCAGATGATAATCGTCCAAAACAAACACAAACGGGGTCTCGATTTTGTTCAAATCATTCAATAAACTGCCCGCAATCACCCGCACTTGCGGATGGTCAACCCCTTGCACCATCTGCAAAACAGATTGTCCCGCATCGGGAAAGCGCGTTTGAATGGCGGAGACAAAATAGGTGATAAAGGTGGCAAAATCGCTGTCGTACTCGTCCAACGACAGCCAGATGCTCGGCTGGGCAAGCGTGTCGATCCAACTGCTAACAAGGGTGCTTTTGCCGTAGCCGGCAGGGGCGGTGATGAGGGTAAACGGCCGTTTGTCCTGTTGATTTAGTCGTTTTAGCAGTTGGGGACGGGAAACCAAGTCAACAGGGGCAAGCGGCTGATTTAACTTCGTTTGGATGAGAGAAGAGTAGTAGTTTGACTCCATAAGACAACAAATTAAGTATATGAGTGGTGAGTAGGCCACTCGCTTCCTAATTTCATAAACTCAATGCGCGGCTAAAAACTCCAAAACGGCCGTGTTAAACACATCCGCCTGATCAATCGGCGTTGCATGATGGGAATTTTCAATCACCAACAGTTGCGCGTGCGGCATTTCCGTCACATACGCCTCTTTCGCGGCAACAGGCGTGTAATCTTGGTCAGCGGCAACGACAAGAACGGGGCAGTCGATTTGCCCGATACGCTCGCGCACGCTCCAACCCAATAACGCTTTTACGGCCGCTTTGTAAGACGGTTTATCGTTTTGCAATAAATCGGCAACGAACAGTTCGCGAAATTCAGCTTGTTCTGGCTCAGGAAACAGCCGCCCAGCGATGGCACTCCCGATTTTCTCCAAACTGAACAGATTGACCATTATTTTGCGTTGCCAAATCATCATTCTGTCGCTAAAAGTTTTGCTGATGAGTTCGGGGCTGCTGTTGACAATCGTCAACGTCTTGATTTTGTCAGGATAATCAAGCCCCATCTGAAAGCCGATCATGCCGCCCATCGACAGCCCCACAAGGTGGACGGGTTTTGTGATTCCTAACCCATCCAGTAATCCTGCAACATCGGCCGCAAATTGGGCAACGCTGTACGGGCCAGATGGGTGATCGGAACGGCCGTGTCCACGCATATCAGCCAAAATCACTTGGTATTTTTGCGCGAATGGTTCTTTCTGCAACTGCCAACCCATGCTGCTTGACCCCAGCCCGTGCAAAAACAAGACGGGATCGCCCTCACCCGACAGTTCGTAATACATGCTGATGTCGCCGACTTGTTGTTGAGACATGGTTTTCCTCACTAATAATCAGGACACTGATTTCACTGATGAACACAGATAAAAAAACAAACGAAGCTAATCAGTGTCCCCTTACTTTTCCGCTAATAGTTCACGAAGAATAACGGCCGTTCTTTCCGCCTCATCCACATGCACCCCGCCCTGTGCTGCATACGCCTCAAAATCTACCAACGCCGCCTCAAAATTCCCAATCTGCTGATACAACATCGCCCGATTGAGCATCGCTTCACCATCAGCCCCGTCACGCGCTAACAGCCAGTTGAATTCGGCCAACGCCTCATCATACCGACCCAATTCGCGTGAAAGCAGCACCCCCCGCGCCAACCGTGCCTGCCGATAATCGGGGGCGATGGTATAGGCGCGGGCAAAATAGGAAACGGCCGTTTCGTGTTCACTACGAATGTGGCTCTGGTTGCCAAAATACCGATGCAACCCGCCCCATGTATAAACCAAATACGCCCAAACTGTGCTTAACATCATCAAAGATAGAGTGTAGAGTGTCGGGGCTGTTCAGTTCTCTTCACAAAAAAGAATTTGGACACTGATTTCACTGATAAACACTGATTTTTCTTCTTTTATCCGTGTTTATCAGTGAAATCAGTGTACCATTTTTAAGAACTGAACAGCCCTGGTAGAGTGTAGAGATAGAAGAAAACCCTCTATCTCTATCTCCCTTCTCTATCTCATTGCCAATGTTTCATCGGCAAGCCAGCGACTGGTGAACGGAACGTCACCAGATGGGGCATTGCCAACGAGCCGCAATAGACCGTCTTCAAATCATCGCCAGCAAAGGTGATGCTGACAGGGAATTGTAATTTTGGCCCAACACAGCCGAACATCAATTCAGGTGACAACGCCCCTGCATCCATCGCTTCCACTGCCGCCGCCAATGCGGGTTCATTCACATCCTCAAACACGACATGATAATCACCATCGGGGGTGATGATGCCTACGCCATTACGAATAATGGTCGTTGTCCAAATGTTGCCGTCAACATCAAACGTGAAACCGTCAATATAGCCGCCCACGCCCAGATTTTCGGGGCCAAACACTTCCATCTCACCCAAACTGCCATCTTCGGCGACGGGGTAGCGAATCATACGCGCCTTCATCGTTTCGGCGGCGTACAGGTACGTTTCGTCAGCGTTCATCCGCACTTCGTTGGGGAAGTAGATGCCATCTGCCACGATACGCGCCCCGTTTTCATCTACCAAAATGATGTATCCATCGGGGCGAGGGGCGTTTACAGCCAAGAACCACGGCACAGCACGGCTGGAAATGGAAATCCACATCCGATCTTTGCTGTCGATGAAGATGTAATTCGGTGCGCCCAACGGCTTGCCGTCAATCTCGCTCATAAATAGTTCGTGATTGCCATCCCGATCCATTTTGTAGATGTTGCCATCCCCAATGTTGGGGATGTAAAAATTGCCATCATTGGCTAATGCAAAGCCGTTCGGCTCGCTGCCAATACTGCCGACAGTCGTCATCGTGCCATCGGGATCGATGCGCGTCAGACTGCCGCGAGCGTCGTCAGCCCAAAGTGTGCCGTCTTTTTCGGCCAACACGCTTTCAGGGCG
>CAYSDT010000252.1:0-5010 GCA_964429835.1 uncultured Ardenticatenaceae bacterium
AAAACCTAACCCCCATCGAATAGGAGCAGGGGAGCAGGGGAGCTTCTACAACCTCCAGTCTCCCGCGCTCCCGCTCTCCCCCTCTCCCCCGCTCCCCTTCTCCCCCTCTCCTTATCCTTCTCTTATTTTTCGTCCATAACTTCTCCACAACCTTTTTCTATACTATGTTTATTGAACAAGTGACGAGCAATCAAGCTCATTAAATGTACTGGAGGTACAAAATGAACAAGTTTAGAAAAATTATGGTAGCAGTTGTAGCGATGGCATTATTGGTGATGGGTGGAACGGCCGTTTTTGCCCAACAAGCAGACGGCGGCAATGCCGCTCCCTCCGCACAGGGAAACGACCAACAACGTCGCCCACCACAAGCGCAAAACGGCCGTTTTACAGACCCTGCCGCTGTGACAGAAGCGACGGCCGACATCTTGGGAATCTCTGTTGAAGAGTTGCAGGCGGCACGCGAAGAAGCCACCGCCCTTGTCCGCGCAGAAGCCATCGCCCAAGCGGTAGCCGATGGGCAGATGACACAAGAAGAAGCTGACGCGATTTTAGAACGCATAGAACTCGGCAATGTCATGCGTGACATTTTTAACCGTGAATCAATCACCGCCGCTGTTGCTGACGCATTAGGCATGAGCGTTGAAGAAGTTGAAGCGGCGCATGAAAACGGCATCGGTCTGCCCCAATTGGCTGAAGAAGCGGGCATAGAGATGAGCGTTGTGGTGGAATCATTAGAGCAAGCAAAGGCGGATGCACTGCAAGCCGCAGTAGACAGCGGCCTCATCACCCAAGAGCAAGCGGACGAGATCAACAGCCGCCCCCTGCGCCGCCCGCACGGAAATAATGGAAATCGCCCCCCAAATGGACGACCTGGCGGACGGCCATCCAATGGCGCACCTAATGGCGCACCGCAAGGCAATTTCAATACTGCCCCCAATGGGTTTAATGGGTAAAATATACGGCAGGATCAAATTATTATAACGTAGAGCCGCCCCGCTGGGGCGGCTTTTGCGTTGCACGATTAAAGACCTGTCAGGTTTCATTAACGCCTCTTGTTTCATACGAGTATCGGAAAAACCTGTCAGGTCTACGTTTTTGGAGAAAAAATGATGGAAACAACGGCCGTTATTACCTTATTACGACATGGCAATCAATTAAAACGCACCGCCCGCACGGGCTGGGTGCAACGAGGCGTTCCCCAACCTGAAAGCACAGCCGCGCACAGCTTTGGCGTTGTTTTTGCGGCGATGGTTTTAGCTGAATTGGTAGATGAGGAGGTGGATAACGGCCGTTTGTTAGCCATCGCCGCCCTGCATGATTTGCCAGAAGGGTTGACGACCGACATTCCCACGCCTGCGTGGAAATATATGCCTGATGGGGTAAAAACGGCCGTTGAGCGCGGCGCAATGCAAGAAATCGTCGGTGAAACACCATTTGCCGCCAAATTCATGCCCCTCTGGGAAGAACTACACGCCGACGAAACCATCGAAGCCCGCCTTGTGCATGATGCCGACAAAATTGATATGTTTTTGCAGGCTCTCATTTATCAAGAGCAGACGGGCAACCGCCATTTAGACGAATTTTGGACAAAGCCGTACACCTTCCGCACACCGCAAGCGCAAGCAATTTACGATGTTTTACGCGCAGGCTGGCAACAATCGTTGATTTAGATTTTTTGACATGGCTCAAAACAAGAAAAATCATGTCGAATTTTGGGGTGAGTAGATGAAAATTTTCATATGGAATACAGAATGGGCTTCGCCTCATTCAAAACGCGAGCAGTTAATCAAAGAAATTATTCACGAAGTTACCCCTGACATTATTTGCATTACGGAGGGCTATTTAGACTCATGGAGCGATTTTGAGCATGTAATTTCTTCAGATGAAGATTATGGATATAAAATTACACGGGGGAGGCGAAAGGTCATTCTAATATCAAAAGAGCGATGGACGCATGTGGATACTGTTGGCTGTACCGATATGCCGTCGGGAAGGTTTGTGTTTGGCAGGACACAAGGCATTAATATTTTTGGTGTCTGTATTCCATGGAAAGATGCTCATGTAAGGACTGGTCGAAAAGATAAACAAGTTTGGGAAGACCATGTTGCCTATCTGAATGGATTGCAGAAAATTTTGCCGTTGGGCAGTGATAAAACAGCCGTTATGGGTGATTTCAACCAAAGAATCCCTAGAAAATACACAAGGCGGGATGTTTTCGACTTAATGAGCGAGACATTTGATAGTTTTAATTTTGAAACGACGGGTATTATTCAGCCAATCAACAAGTTATCTATAGATCATCTTTGCGCGAAAAATATGGGCGGCAGTCTGTTGGTCGAGTCGATAAATAATTTCAGAGGCGGCGTTCGGCTGTCGGATCATTTTGGATTGCTGGTAGATATGTAAACGGCCGTTTGCATCCCATCCCTTTTTGCTGATTGAGGACTTTGGGGAAAACGATTCACCCGTTAATTATTAGAGATATTCTTAACCGCATTGCCCTATCGGAGGCGAGCCAATATAAGCAGTGACTGTCAACTCAAATTATAAAAGGAATAACGTTATTGTTCGATGTTTGGCATTGATGATGAGATTATGTTCCAATTCGACACACGCACTCGCTTCCTAAGCGCATCCTAAACAAGCATCGAAATCAGTAGCAGTTCGCCTCTCGCGCCGTTACACTTCCCTTGTGAATATAAAGATAAAAACGCCCCTGATTCCCATCCTGATCTTGCTGTCGCTTGGTCTTGTTTTGGTCGCTTGCGGGGGCGATGAGGCCATCCCGCCCACGATGGCTCCTGTCGAAGTGACCCGCATTGTCACCGTAGACAACCCCATCGAAATTGAAGTGACCCGCATTGTCACAGAAACCATCACCGAATACGAAGAATTAGTCGTCGAAGTGACGAAAATGCCGATTGGATCGGCAGAACGGCCGTTACAAATTCTACTGCCACCGATGGCAAACACGGCCGTTATTCAAACCCGCAGTCAAGCGTTACTCGACTACCTCACCGCCGCCACAGGCCGCCAATACGAAATCGGCATCATGGATGACGAGCAAACGCTCATCGATCTGATGTGCGCCGCGCCTGTGGACACGATGGGCATTTTGTCCGCCGATGGGGTTGTGCGAGCCGCCGAACAGTGCGGCGTACAACCTGGCCTCGTTGCCATTCACCCCGAAGGGTTTACATGGGAAGCGGGCATGATTGTTGTCCGCCGTGACGCAAGCATTGGCGAGATTGCCCAATTGGATGGCAAAAGCTGGGCGATTCCCGAAACTGACCCCTTACTGACCCGTGATTATTTTGAACAACAATTTGCTGACGCGGGCATCACGCCCAGCGAAATTATCACCGTTTCTGGTGACAGCGCGGCGATGTTGGCCGTCTTTAATGGCGATGTGGACTTTGCGACGGGCTTATTCACGCCACCCGTCATGCCCGTTGCCGAAGATCGGCTGTGGACATATGGCGAAGATGCGGCCGACACCGCCCGCTGGCTGGGCGCATCGCCCACGCGCAGCCCGATTGGGTATGTGCTGTTGCGCGGCGAACCGCAATACGGCGGCTACCGTCTGCGCGATGCACGGTCGCGGGTGTTTGACATTGAACCGACGATTTATGATGAGACGCGCATCATTACCCTGACTGCGCCAATTCCCAACGAAACCATCGTGCTTGGCGCGGATTTTTCTTTACAGGCGGCGCGGGACACGCTGGCCGCCTTCGATACTTTTGCTGATTCTGAGGCGTGTGCAGATTCCATCTGCGCCTCTGATTTTTACAACTGGCTGGGATTAGAACCGATTACCGACGCGGCTTTTGACCCTGCAAGAGAACGAACAACTGAATGATCCGCAGATTTCGCAGATTAACGCAGATTATAAAAGAAAAATCTGCGTTAATCTGCGAAATCTGCGGACTACTGTGACCCTATGATTGATGTTGCCATTATCATCGTTAGCTGGAATGTACGGGACTATTTAAGTAATTGCCTGCGTTCTGTCTGCCCCGAAATAAATCGGCCCGGATTGACGGGTAAAATTTATGTGGTCGATAATCGGTCAACGGATGGCACGGTTGATTTGGTGCGCCATCTTTTCCCCAACGTAGAACTCATCGCCAATGATGATAATGTTGGCTTTGGAACGGCCAATAATCAGGGAATGGTGGCGGCAGAAGCGCATAAGCCGCGTTACTATTTCTTACTCAATCCTGATACGGTCGTGCAGCCAGGTTCCATCGCCAAAATGGTGAAGTTCATGGATGAAACGCCAGAGGCGGGGCTGACGGGGGCGCGGTTGTTGTATGGAAACGGCCGTTTTCAACATAGTGCCTTCCGCTTTCCGGGCATCGGGCAATTGGTTTTCGACCTCTTCTCGATACGCCCGTATCGGCTGTATGAATCGCGGATAAACGGCCGTTATCCCCGCCGTTTCTACCGCCCCAATCGCCAGCCCTTCGCCGTTGACCATACGCTGGGAGCCACAATGATGGTTCGCGCCAACGTCGCCGAGCAGACGGGTGGCTTTGATGAAGCATACGCGCTCTATTGCGAGGAAATTGATTGGAGTTGGCGTATTCGCAAAGCGGGCTGGGACATTTACGCCATGCCGACGGTGGAAATCACCCATTACGGCGGCGAAAGTTCCAAGCAAGCCCCGATCCAATCAACGATTGCGTTATGGCGCAGTCGGGCGCAGTTGTATCATCAGCATCACGGCCGTTTGAAAGCAAAATTGGCAACGCGGCTCGTCACCATTGGCATGACGCGCAAAGCACGGCGGGAAACTGATCCCGCCTACCAACAAGCGTACCTCGACATCATCGACATCTGGCAAGGGATGAACGTCAAATAATAGACAAAATATCAACCGCAGATTACGCAGATTAGCGCAGATTTTTCTTTTATAATCTGCGTTAATCTGCGTAATCTGCGGCTATTTTTTTAGAGGTAAACTTTGAAATTAACGGCCGTTATTCTCACCCTAAACGAAGAAGA
>CAYSDT010000253.1:0-4981 GCA_964429835.1 uncultured Ardenticatenaceae bacterium
ACTCCACCACAAACCCAATCATATGCGGTTCACCAACATAATTACTATCCTGCACGACGATGAGGCGCAGGAAATAGTTGCCAGCCGGCAACCCCTCCGCGTAGAGCGTTTCCAGCACGCCGTTGACGACGGGGGTGTTGTGCGTTTCGCCCAGCGTGAGCCAATCGACAGCCCCATCCCCTTTCGGAATGCCCAACTCAAATTTGTAAAACTGCACAACGGCCGGATCAAAATCGGCCGTTCCCATAATTGGCACAATGCCGCTGACCACATCCCCATCTTTCGGCTCGCTGATGCGATAGACGGCGACGCGATTGGGGTCGCGGGCGGCGGCGAGCAGTTCCTCGTCGCACAGAGCGGCGGGCAGGATGGCGATGTTGTTCGCCTGCGCCCATTCGTGGGCGGCTTTGATGCTTTCCGCATTGCGCGGCGGATCGACGAAAAGCTGTGGCAGCGCGTCGGGCGGCAGCATGAGCGCGTCTGTCCCTTCGACGAAGTGGCAGAACAGTTGCGGCGGCGGCGCGTCGTCGTCTGGTTCTGCGTCGGTGAGCAGTTCAATGGGGATGGGGGGGAGGGAAACGGCCGTTATCCTCATCACAGCAGGATCAATCTCATCCCACACGACGGTGTCAGGCGCGGGAGTGGGTGTTGCCGCGTCGGGAGCCGTCTTCAACGCCCATTCCGTGCCGCCCGACGCGCAATCCGTCGCCCCAACGGTGACGGAATTGATGGCGCAAAGCGGGATTTGTTCCACGCTTTCGGGCGCGGTGAACTCCGTCGCAGGTACAACGCCATCGACCGCCAACACGCCCATCATTTCCGCGTCGTGGTAGACCGCTTCCATGAACGCGCCCCACAACGGAGCCGCGCCCGTTAAGCCCGTGACGTTGAGCATTTCGCTGTTGTCGGTGTTGCCAGCCCAAACGGCCGTTACTAATCCCGGCGTGTATCCAATCGTCCAATTGTCGCGGAAATCGTTGGTTGTCCCCGTTTTGGCGGCGGCGGTGAACGACAGATCGAGCGGGTTGCCCGTTCCCATCGCCGCCACGCGGGCAGCATCGTCGGATAAAATATCGTTGATGATGAACGCCGTCCCATCGCTGATGGTCGCCTGCGGCGGGGCGGGGTCGAAGATGTTGACCACCGTGCCATCCCGCTTTTCCACGCGCAAAATCGACATCGGCAGCACCCCATCGCCGCCGTTGGCGAAGACGCTGTACGCCGTCGCCATGTCGAGCGGGGTCACTTCCGCGCCGCCGAGCGTGAGCGCAAGGCCGTAATTGCTGCTGTCGGCCGTCCATGTCGAAATGCCCATCTTTTCGGCAAAATCAATGAACGCTGGCACGCCAATATCCTGCAACAACAGCACGGCGGGGATGTTAAAACTGTTCGCCAATGCTTGCCGAAAGCGGACGGGGCCATGAAAACGGCCGTCGTAATTGACCGGACTATATGTAGTCCCATTCGCCTGCTCATACGCCACTTCCACATCCCACAACACGTCCGCTGCTGTCCACGCCGACACCCCATCCGCGTCCGGCTCCATCGCCGCCGCGTAGGTGAGGGGTTTGATGGAACTGCCTGGCTGTTGCAACGAGGTGACGATGTTCACATGCCCGTCAATCGCCTCATCGTGATAATCGACGCTGCCGACCATCGCCAAAATCTCGCCCGTGCCGGGTTTCATGCTAATCAGCGCGGCGTTGTTCAAATTGTGTTCGGGGGCGATGGCATCCACATGCTGTTGCGTCAACCCTTCGGCCAACCGCTGGGTGTTCAAATCCAACGTGGTCGTCACCCGCAAGCCGCCATTGGCGACCTCATCCGCGCCGTACATCGCCTCCAACTGTTCGCGCACATAAACGGCAAAATGAGGGGCGACGAGGCTCACTTCCTGCACGGCAAAATCGAGCGGCTCTAAAAAGGCGGCCTCCGCCTCCGCTTGGGTGATGTACCCTTCGCTGTACATCAGGCTGAGAACCAGCCATTGTCGCTCGCGGGCGGCTTCAAAATTCTTGAGCGGGTCAAGTTCGATGGGACTTTGCGGCACACCCGTGAGCAGCGTCGCTTCGCCCAGCGTCAGGTCAGCGGCCGATTTGTCAAAATACGTTTGGGCGGCGGCTTCGATGCCGTAAGCGAGATTGCCGTAATAAATCTCGTTGAGATAAAGCTCCATAATCTCATCTTTTGTGAACTTTTGGGTCATGATCCACGCGAGGACGATCTCTTTGGCTTTGCGATTGTAGGAAACGGCCGTTCTTTCATCATAATCAAACACAATATGGCGCACAATCTGCTGGGTGATGGTGCTTGCGCCAGCGGGACGGCCGTCTGGATTTTTCACATTGGCGTACAGCGCGGCAACAATGGCGGGGTAATCCAGCCCGCGATTTTCGTAGAAGGTGTCATCTTCGGTGGCAACCGTCGCCATCACCAAATGCACAGGCATGTCAGCGATGGGGATGTTGGTGCGGTTGCCTTCGCCAAAAATTTCCCAAAGCAGTTCGCCGTTGCGGTCAAGAATCTGGGTCGTTTCAAATGTTTCGCGCTCGTCCACCGCCTCCAATTTGGCAACCCCTTCTTCAATGTCTTTGGACAAACTGCCATACACCACCGCGCCAGCGGCAACGATGCCGCCAAAAATCAGGAAGGCGAGCAGTAAAATACCCAAGATTAAGGTGCGGCCAAGACAGCCGCCCGCGCATCCTTTGCGCGGCTTTTCGATGTAGACGTATTCGATTTGTGGCTCTGGTTGCACGGGCAGGTTTGGTTTTGTGGGTTGGTCGTCGCTCATTTGAAAACTCCATCATCTGTAGGGGCGACCCTTGTGGTCGCCCAAGCACGGGGCGGGCACAAGGCCACGCCCCTACAAAGGTAGTTTATGACAAACGGCCGTTTCTTTCTATACGCTTAAATGATAGGTTGGCAACGATTAGGCTGTATTGTGTGGGGATTTGTTAAATCGCCCCGCGCAATCTAACAGATTGCACTACTGGGAGCATACATGTAAATAATTATTATTTTCGTGGCTTTCTTCGTATTATTTTCCAGAGTATGGTCAATATGACAGTGCCAAAACCAATCAACCAAGGAGCTTTACGGTTAGGAGAACGAAGTTTACGCTTCTCAATGTCTTTTTCTGAGGCTATATCGTGTAAATAAGCATTGTTAGACTGCGGCGGCGTTATTCGTTCAAATGCCATCATACGATTATTTACACCCGAATACCATAATTTGTGTTTCAGCCCTCGCCTTACCCCACCCCAAGTTTGGATGTCCGTTAAAAAATCGCGTCCGTTGCATGTTAGCTTGTATACTTCAGGTCGATATCGTCCTCTACGCGGAGTATATGTTTTTGTAGGTACTCCCTCAATATGTTGAATATCTGGAGAGAAAAGTAATATGATAGATTTAAGAAAAAGAAATAGGAAAATCAATAACAATCCAAGTGGAATCCCAAGCACTAGCATCGTATCATTAGAATCTTCTCTTGCTACCATAAAAATAGCAATACTGAGAAACACCATAACAAATGCGAAAAATCCTAACCAAAAAGTATAAACCTGTTGACGATAGGGGAGAATATCCGACTGGCAGGCATATAAGTCAGCCTTGTTACTCATTAACCATTTATGTTTAACTGGGTCAAATTTTTCGATCTGGATACGAGCAACCTGTACGCCGCCAACAATTACACCTAATGAAACAGCAAGAGTTAAATCATAAATGAATTCGGCTAGAAACAGTATGAAATTATGATCTAACAGCAACATCACAAGACTTACAAAAGTAGCAATAGCTAATCCCCCATAAAAGCTTGTTTTGATGCTCAGCCTAAATAAATCTGAATTTTTAGGAACTTTGTCAAAATGTATCCATGCGATAAAAATTATTAAAGCAAGTAGCCCAAAAGAGCCATAAAAATAGCCAGTCAAAAAATCATTTTTATTGCCGTCAGACCAGTAAATATCCCATGAATTACTCCATTTTGTCAAAAAGTATATAAAGCCTAATCCTAGAGCAAGCGAAACCACACCTGCAATAAATTGCCCAATGATTGTGCCTGTGGCTGAATAGGTCGATTTTTTGAAATATTTTGGATCTACATAATCTGACATTGTTTGCTCGTATAAATCAAGGTTTCTATGAAAACGGTGGATTAGCTATTGCTACGTTAAGTGTACGACAAACGGCCGTTTTTTTCTACACATTTGTGTGGTGTAACGAATCGACGAACGGTGCATCTAAAAGGGGAAGAAGAGAAATTGTCAATGGTTAACGGCGCGTCAGTCGGACAATTCCGTTGATCATTGACCATTGACCATTAGCAATTGACAATTGACAATTAGAAAGAGGTTTACGATGGGTAGCAAGTCACGCAAAAGTAGTAAAGCAAAAAAAGAAGCAGCGCAAGCCGCACAGAAAAAGAATATGACCATTTTGGCGGCGGTTGGCATCTTTGCCGCCCTTATTTTGCTGTTGTTGTGGGGATCGCAGTCGAAAGATGAAGTGGTGGTGGCTGATGCGCCAGTAACGGCCGTTGATCCCATCAATTCCAGCAGTGAAACAACCGACAGCCTTGAAAATGCCAACCCCACTGGCGCAATCCTGCCCCAAAATGGTGAAGTTCCCGCCAAAGGCATGCTCGCCCCCGATTTCCACCTGACCACGCTGAAAGGTGAAGACGTTTCCCTGTCCGATTACAAAGGGCAAGTCGTCGCCGTCAATCTGTGGGCGACGTGGTGTCCCCCTTGTCGGGCAGAATTGCCGGGCATGAATGCGGTGTACGATGCGTATGCGGCGGATGGATTGGTGATGTTGGCGGTAAACGGCCGTGAGGAAGAGTCGCTCGTCTCCAGTTACATCAATTCAGAAGGGTTCACCTTCCCCGTGTTGCTCGATCCCGAAGGGCAAGTGATGAGTATTTACAGCATCTACAGCTTCCCCACAACGTACATCATCGACCGTGATGGCGTGATTC
>CAYSDT010000254.1:0-4960 GCA_964429835.1 uncultured Ardenticatenaceae bacterium
TGACAGGTTTCATCAAGACCTCTTGTTTTACACGAGTATCTTTAAAAAACCTGTCAGGTCTCCCCGAAATATTGAGAAGATACCAAAAAAGGTTAGCAACTTAACGCTCGGCGATGTTCATACAAATTCCAGATCATCGGCGAGTTTTTTGTTTTATACACAAAATTCATCATCACGAATCATTGAGCAAGAATTGGATTAAGATATGTCAGAAGAAAAAACCCTCACAATGGAAGATTACCTTGAGCAGCATGATTACACCTTGCCGAAAGATGGAGATATTCGCAAAGGAATCATTGTCGCCATCAATGAGCAAGACATCATCGTTGACTTAGGTCTAAAAAGAGACGGCATCATCCCCCCAACCGATTTAGCCAAACTGAGTGATGAAGAGCGAGCAGAGTTAGTTGCTGGCAACGAAATTGACGTGTACATCATGAACGCCAATCAACCAAATGCGTTAGAAGTTTCCATTTTCATGGCACGCATCAATAAAGATTGGATCGAAGCTGAAAGAATCATGGGCGCGGGCGAAATCATTGAAGGGCAAATCAGCGGCTACAACAAAGGGGGGGCGATTGTTCCCTTTGGCCGATTGAGCGGCTTTATTCCCGCCTCCCATTTGAGCGAATTGACACCGGGCATGAGCGAAAGAAAGCGGCAGCAACGGCTTGCCAAATTACGCGAAAAAAGCATCCCGATGAAAGTCATCGAAGTTGATCGGGAACGCCGCCGTCTCGTTTTTTCCCAACGTGAAGCACAACGAGAATGGGAACAAAAAGTGCGTGCCGAGTTGATGGAAACGCTCAAACCGGGCGATGTGATAACTGGACGAATCAGCGGCATACGCGATTTTGGCATTTTCATCGACTTGGGCGGGGCTGATGGATTGGTACATATTTCGCAATTGACATGGGGACGCATCGAACATCCACGTCAGGTTGTCGAAGTTGGCGATGAGATTGAGGTTGTTGTTCTTAAATTGGACAGTGACAAGCAACGTATCAGCCTTAGCCGCAAAAAATTATTAGAAAACCCGTGGAAAAGCGTAAAAGAGCGTTACCACGAAAAGCAATTGGTCGAAGGCAAAATAACGCGCCTTGTCGAGTATGGCGCATTTGCTGAAATCGAACCAGGCGTAGAAGGCTTATTGCATCTTTCCCAAATTTCACGCAATATGGTGGAAAAGGCAAGCGATGTGATTGGCGAAGGCGAAACCCATCTGTTGCGCGTTTTGTCGGTTGACCCCAAACGGCAGCGTATTGGCTTGAGCTTGAAAGCGGTCACGGCCGCTGAACAAATTGATTGGATGGCGCAACGGGACATAACGGATGTGAAAACGGCCGTTGTTGATGAAGTAGCGTCCGCAGTTGCGGACGTTGTAAACGATACCAAAACGGAAGAAGAGTAAAATATGGCGAAAAAAGAAGAAAAGATCGAAGTTGAAGGCACAATCATTAAATTATTACCAAACACACAGTTCACTGTGAAATTGGACAATGATCACGAGGTGCTGGCTTATTTATCAGGCAGAATGCGTAAGTATTACATCCGTATTTTGCTGGGCGACCGTGTACGGGTTGAAATGACCCCCTATGATGTGACACGCGGCCGTATTACCTACCGCTATCGCCGCAATAAAGCGAGCCGTCCAACGACTTAATCGTTTGATATTAGTATAAAAATAAAAAAAGCCCTGCAACGGATGGTTGCAGGGCTTTTTTTGTTGGATTGGTTTAATGCAAGACCTGTCAGGTCTTACTGTGTGGCGTGTTGCCAGATAACAGTTGCCATTTTAGAAACGGCCGTTGGTAACGGAGATTTTGCCACTGTCAGAGCCAATGGTACGCCCTGTGCCAATGCGCGTGATTGATTAGCATCGTAAGCGATGGTAAAGCCGACCCGTGATCCCAAACCGCGCTCAACCGTCGCCGTCGGCATCATCGTCTCTGGAGAAACATGGTTAAGCAGGTACGATTTTTGCTTGGGCGGATTGGGTGACTTCGCCAGAATACTGTCAATTTGAACGGCCGTTTCCACCGACAACGGATCAGGTGTCACAACATGCAACGCAATGTCAGCCATGCTTAAACTAGCCGTAAAGGCGGGATTATAGACATTCGGCAGATCGATCACCACAAAAACGCTCTCTTCTTGCAGTAACGACAAGATATTTTTCATCAACTTCGCCGATGGGGCAGTGGGCAATTGCGGAGCCGCTGGCGCAGCCAACAACATTAATCCCGATGGATGATACGTCAATAAATCGCGCAAACCATTCCATTCCAGTTTACGTTGCGTAAGTGCATCACCCCAATGATGGGTTGGCTTCAGGCGCAAATGTCGCGCCGCCTGCCCGCTCGATGGGGACATATCTATCAAACAAACATCATGCTGGGTAATGCGACGCAGAGCGACTGCCAAATTAGCGGCAATAGTCGTTTGCCCCACACCGCCGCGCAAACCGTACACAGCTATAATACTGCTTTCTTTCAAAACAACCTGCGCTGGAATTTTTGACAGCAAATCATCAACCTGCTCAATCAATTCACGCGAAGAGATCGGCTTGCTCAGATAAGCACTCGCGCCGATGTTCATCGCCGTTTTACGGTCGATTTCTTGCGAACGGGCTGTTAGGATGATGATGGGAAGCTCTTCCAATCCATCCGTCGCCCGAATTTGTCGGGTAACATCATGCCCGCTCATAGTCGGCATCATAACGTCTAACACCAACAAATCCGGTGGATCAGCTTTTATTCTTTCCAATCCTTCAACAGGATCGGCGATGGTGATAACATCATGACCGCCGCGTTCAAGCATCATACCAACCATGCGAAGCAGCCCTTCGTCGTCGTCAATTACATAGATTCTAGCCACTATGTTTATCTATCCTTGAGTCTACTGAAAAAGTTGGACTTTTTCAGAGAACTTAATGTTGGCTCTACCGAAAAAGGTATTGAAGATCAAAAGTTCAACTTTTACCCAATAAGGCATAAATCCTGTCAAGACAAAAAGTTGAACTTTTGGGGTTTCGACACCTTTTTCAGTGGAGTCATTTAATCCTCATTCGTATCTTCTCAATATTTCGGGGAGACCTGACAGGTTTTCCGAAGATACTCGTGTAAAACAAGAGGTCTTGATGAAATCTGTCAGGTCTTTGCTCCAAGTTATTGAGATGTTACCCTCATTCTTTATTTGGGCTGATTTTTATCAAAACAAAAAATACCAATACGTTCTTTGTGTACCAAGATCAAATCACCACTATATGAAATATCTGGAAATAGTGATGCGGATGCTTCTGCTTCAAAAACAAGCTGAAATTTCCCAGTAGATTGAACAAGTATAGTGTTCGGGGCTGGGACAGTGCTGCCTTCATGGATAACGTGTCCATGAATTTCAAAGGAGGGAACGGTAAGAAAAACAGGAAATGGATGACCGCGTGTGTAAATTGAACGGCCGTGTTGTGTGCCTACAGGAATTCCATCGCGTCGATTTTGCAAGACGATGAAATTGACATTGTCTTTGCGAAACGCAGCCACCATGTGATGGGTAACGATTTCGCCAGGCTGATGAATGCGTGAGATATACGCATCTTGTAATTCCAAAAAATCGCTATTGGGGTTATTTAATTCGGAATGAATACCACCACCACCTACGAGCGTTCGCCCCGTGACACGGTAAGCATCCGTAAATAGATCAATGTTGATGAGTTGACGGGAGCCAAATGCGCCGACCATAATAAAATCCTTTGTGTAGTATGTGAAAACAAATTCTTATACGGTGGCAACTGTTTGTTGCGTTACATAAATTGTTTATGGTTCAACGAAAACAGCAGTTGATTCACCGAGTGTCTCTACATAATATAGAATCGACGGTGAAAATGCAACTGTAAACGGCCGTTTTAACGGGTTGGTAACGGTTGCGGCTGTTTGGGGGGTAACGGCCGTTTATTCCGCAACGGTTTAATCTCATATTTAGACGCAGGATGGTCGATCAGATATTGCAATCGACCCAACTGCATCGCATCATATTCCAAATAACGACAGACATCGCAACGATGGGCGGGCATATTGGCGACAGCCATCATCTGCCCGTCAACAACCTCTAAATAAGGGGCGGTGACGGGCTGAAAATGACCGATCTGGCAATGCCTACACCGTTTATTCTGCTTCATTTTTTGGTTTCTTTGCATCTGCGGCGGCAACTTGCTGCATAATTTTAACGCCAGCACTTGCACCTAATCGTGTTGCGCCTGCTTTAATCATTGTTTTTGCGTCGGCGTATGAGCGCACACCGCCAGCCGCTTTCACACCCATGTCATCGCCAACCATGCGGCGCATCAGGCGAACATCGCGTGGGGTTGCACCTTTCTTGGCAAAGCCCGTTGATGTTTTAATGTAATCCGCGCCAGCGGCTTTGACCAATATACAAGCTGTCTTTTTCTCTTCAGCAACGAGCAGGGCGGTTTCGATGATGACTTTGACGATAGCATTTTGGGCGTGTGCGGCTTGCACAACGGCCGTTATATCCGACTGCACCTCTTGGTACGCTTTCGCTTTCAGCAACCCAATCGGGATGACCATATCAATTTCGGTCGCGCCATCGGCGATGGCTTGCTCGGTTTCAAACACTTTAACGGCCGTTGGCGTTGCGCCTAATGGAAAACCAACAACGGTACAAACGGCCGTTTCTGACCCTTCTAACGCCTTTGCCGCCATCGGCACATAAATGGGATTGATGCAGACAGAGGCAAAATTATATTCGCGGGCTTCAGCACACAAGACGCTGATTTGCGCGGGTGTTGCATCTGGCTTTAACAACGTATGATCAATCGCACGGGCGATGTTATTTAATAGATATTCTTGATCCATGATAAATTCTCCTTAATGATAGAATTTGCTAAAAAACGTATCTTCTCAATATTTCGGGGAGACCTGACAGGTTTTTCAAAGGTACTCGT
>CAYSDT010000255.1:0-4952 GCA_964429835.1 uncultured Ardenticatenaceae bacterium
TACAGTGTTGTTACATAATTTAACGCAAAATATGGGACGCAGATACTTCGCACGCAGATTGGGCGGATAAACGCGGATAAAAAGAAAAATTCGTGTTTATCCGTTGAATCCGCCCAATCCGCGTCCATTTTTTACGCCCAAAAAGTGTAAAGATCATTCTGTCATAAATGAACCATGCCCTAAAACAGTAAAATAGTATAGTACATCGCACAAGATTGGTTCAATCTTTATGGTTGAGCCAATCTTGTGTTTTGTGTAAACGGATTTAATGCCGTACATTACCTTTAGTTGTCATTCCTGCCTAAGCGGGAATGACAATTTGAATTCACGCAAATTCGTTGCCGATAAAGTACGGTAACAAGTAACTGGAGTAAACATATGAATTACAATAATGATGTAGAGTATGTGACCGCAGAAGGGTTGCAAGCCATCAAAGATGAACTGCAACACCTGACTACCGTCGTGCGTGAGGATATTTCTGAAAAATTGCGCGTCGCCATCACTCAGGGCGATTTGAAAGAAAATGCGGATTACCACGATGCCAAAGAGCGTCAGGGCTTCACCGAAGCGCGTATCCGTGATTTGGAAGATGCACTGCGACGGGCGCATGTGATTACCGAGCCAATTAAATCGGACAGAGTTCGCGTTGGCAGCACAGTCACCGTTTCCGAAGAAGGGTATGATGAAGAGGAGACGTACCAAATCGTGGGCGCACGCGAAGCCGATCCCAGCAAAGGGATGATTTCCAACGAATCGCCTATCGGTAAAGCATTATTGGGCGCGAAAAAGGGACAAACCGTTGAGTTCCAATCGCCTGGTGGCAGTATCAGCTTTACGGTGGTGACGATTCAATAAAGGTAGGAAGTGCCAGGCACTTTTTGAACTTATGCTTACTGGATTATTAAAAACAATGCGGCCACGACAGTGGCCGAAAAATGGATTTGTTTTTGTCGCCATCTTTTTTGATGGTCAACTAACGAATCCTGTCAGTTTGGCACGAGTAACGGCCGCTTTTATACTCCTCTGCCTGATGTCCAGTGCCGTTTATTTGATGAACGACTTGTCGGACATTGAAAATGACCGCCAACACCCGACGAAATGCAAACGGCCGTTACCCGCAGGTGAACTCAACCCCACTATCGCCGCCATCGCCGCCGTTATTTTTGCGATTGGCAGTCTGGTCGCAGGGTACGCCCTCGCCCCTAATTTTGCCCTCATTTTATTGGCTTATCTGGTCATGCAAATTGGGTATACCTTCTGGCTGAAAAATGTAGTGCTGTTTGACATTCTCATCGTGTCGTTGGGCTTTGTGTTGCGAATCGCGGCCGGCGTTGCCGTCATCCATGTGGAGCGATTTTCGCCGTGGTTGTATGTTTTCGGCGGTTTTTTGGCTCTGTTTTTGATTTTGGGCAAGCGACGGAATGAATTGGTGCTGTTGGGCGAAAATGCAGGCAAACATCGCCCCATTTTGGCAGAATATAATCTTGATTTAATTGATCGCTTGCTGGGGCTGGTGACGACGGGAATCGTTGTTTTTTACAGTTTATACACCTTCTTATCGGAAGGATTGCTCCAAAATAATGAGATGATGTTGACCATTCCTATTTTAATGTATGGGCTGTTTCGCTATATGTATCTGATTTATGTGCGAAATGAGGGCGGTGCGCCAGAGGAAATCGCCCTCCGCGACCGCCCGATTCAACTGACGCTGGTTTTGTTTGCGGCCGTTGCTTTTTGGATTTTATATGTGTAGATGGTGGGACGCGGATACGGGAGAACGCTGATGGGAAATAATAATCATATTTGTATTCTTCCGTATCCGCATTTTATTTGAAACGAAGAATGGGGGCAAAAATTTCAGCATCGGCACCGGGAAAGGTGATTTTATTTGGCGAACATGCGGTCGTGTATGGCCGACCTGCCATCGCCGCGCCTGTTTCGCAGATACGGGCAACGGCCGTTTGTACTCCATCCAACGAAACCATTCTCATTGCACCAGATTTAGGAATTAAACGGCCGTTATCCCAAACACCACCCGACGATCCCCTCGCCGCCACCATCCATCATTTCCAACAAGCCGCCAACTTGCCAGAATTGTCCCCATTTACGCTTACCGTCAGCAGCCAAATACCCATCGCCAGCGGCTTGGGCAGCGGCGCGGCGATCAGCGCGGCAATTATTCGGGCGATGGCACAATTTTGCGGCGTTGCTGAATTGGCGACGGACGAATGGGTGTGCGATTTGACGTATGAAGTTGAAAAATTACATCATGGCACGCCCAGCGGCATCGACAATACGGTGGTGGCGTATGAAAAGCCCGTCTATTTTGTGAAAGGGCAGCCCAATCAAATTGAGACGTTCGTGGTCAAACGGCCGTTACGCATTCTCATCGCCGACAGTGGTATTTCCAGCAAAACAATTGAAGTCGTGAGCGATGTGCGCCGACAGTGGGGGGAGAAAACGGCCGTTTTCAACCACCTATTCGACGAGTGCGCCACCATCGCCATCGCCGCCCGATCAGCCATCGCCGCAGGAAATTTGCCCGAAATCGGCCGTTTGATGAGTGAAAACCATCGTGTATTGCAAAAAATGACCGTCTCCGCCCCCGTTTTGGACAAATTAGTTAATGCGGCGATGGGGGCAGGGGCGATGGGGGCGAAATTGAGCGGCGCAGGGCGCGGCGGCAATGTTGTCGTGTTAGTGGATGAAGGGATGAAAACGGCCGTTACTCAAGCCCTCCTCGCCAACGGTGCAAAATCGGTAATAAGCAGTTGGATTAAATAGGGAACTGCTCCAGATAATTAAGAGCATAAAGCGGGATATTGATTATTTTGCCATCACGCTTCAAATTCAATAAGGTAGACCTGAGTAAAAGAGGTGGATGAAAGCGATCATCATAAGAGAGTAAACTTTTGCTCTTCGGATTTATTCCCGCTTTTACCTCTAACGGCAGAATGCTGTCAGTTGTTTCGAGGATGAAATCAAGTTCGGCAGTTCCACTTGATCTACTCCAATAGTAAAGCGACCGTTTCATAGCAGCCAGTTGTTGAGCCACATAATTTTCCACAAAAGCCCCTTTATATTCTGTAAAAAGCTTGTCACCTTGTGCAAAAAGTTCAATCGACATATTCGTCATCGCCCCAAGCAAACCTATATCAAGCATATAAATTTTGAAACTATTCCTATCAACATATCCCTGCAACGGTTTTTTGGCAGTCGATATATTAAAAGCACGCAAAATCAATCCTGCATCTTCAAGCCAAGTGATGGCATTCTCGTATTCACGGCCTCTGGCACTTTTTTTCATTGCTGAAAAGACAAATTTCTTATTTTCTCTAGCCAACTGGGTGGGAATTGATTCCCATACCTGAGATAGCTTTGGAATATCGCTGCCTGTTGCATATTTTGCATAATCAAGCGCGTATGAATTGAGAATTTCCTGTTGAATTGACCGCACACCAAGCAAATCACCGCTTTCTGCATAATAATTCACAACTTCGGGCATTCCACCAATAACATAATATCTTTTCAATAAATCAATCAATTCCTGATGAAAGCCTATTGCCAAGGGCGATGGGGTCTCCAAATTTTCGAGTAGCTCCCTGTATCGATCTTCTCCTGTCCCTGTTAAAAATTCAAGAAATGTCATGGGATGGAGTGTCAAAAAATTAACCTTGCCCACAGGAAAAGAGAGTGGTTGCGATAATTTTACCCCCAACAGAGAGCCAGCCGCGCCGATATGATACTCTCCAGCATTTTCAAAGAAGTATTTCAGCGAATTGAGCGCGTTATTCGACTGTTGAATCTCATCAAATATGATTAAATCTTTTTCGGGGTGAATACGGCTTCTTGAGTAGATGGCAAGATCATTTAGAATTCTGTCTGGTTTGAGGTCTCTTTGGAAAAAAGAAGTCAGAATGGGGTCACTTTCAAAGTTAAAATAGTGGACGTTATCGTATTCGTTTTTGCCGAACTGTTGAAGAATATAGGTCTTTCCCGTTTGGCGTGCGCCTTTGAGTAGCAATGGCTTGCGTCTGGCTGAATTTTTCCATGCGAGCAACTCTCGATAAATATCTCTTTTCATTCCATTTACCTCTCTAATTTTGTCTATAAGCTACCATAACAGTATAACGCAAACACACCCATTTCTCAATATTCATTAGGAAAACGTGATATTACTCACGTTATTCATTGGAAAAACGTGATAATCTCCACGTTATTCGTTGGAAAAACGTGATAGTCGCATATTTTTGCATGATCACACAAGATAAGAGGCCGTGATGAAAAGCATTTTTAGCAACTATAGCAACTCCCCTCTATCTCTATCTCACCTCTCACTCTTTTTGTGCTATCATTTCCCCCATGACGACGATTGTTTTAGTGCGGCACGGCGAAAACGAGTGGGTAAAACAGCATCGGTTGGCGGGTTGGCTGCCCGATGTGCATTTGAATGCAAACGGCCGTTTACAAGCACAATCCACCGCCGAACGACTATCCCATCTGGACATCGCGGCGATTTATAGCAGCCCAGTGGAACGGTGTATGGAAACGGCCGTTACCATCGCCGACAGCCACCAATTGCCCATCCAGCAAGTGGAAGCGATTGGTGAAGTGCGGTACGGGAAGTGGGAAGGCGAGAAAATTGAACAGTTAGCCAAGAAACCATCATGGAAAACCGTCCAGTATTATCCCAGCCGAATGGAATTTCCCGAAGGCGAAACATTACGCGCTGTACAATTTCGCGCCATCGAAGCGTTAGAAAAATTAAGCGAGCAGCATGTGGGCGAAACCATCATCATCGTTTCCCATGCAGATTTAATTAAGCTCGTGGTCGCCCATTATGTGGGTACACATATTGACTTATTTCAACGGATTATCATCTCGCCCGCGTCGATCAGCGTGATTTCCCTGTCAGCAGACGGCGGAATGCGGGTCGTGCGCGTGAATGATAA
>CAYSDT010000256.1:0-4949 GCA_964429835.1 uncultured Ardenticatenaceae bacterium
GAAACGAGCGCGATGCTAATCGCAATATCAATGTGTGTGGTTACGTTTTTGCCTATACTGTTAGTAAAATGATCATGAATGAACTCCGAGTTTCATAATTCCCATTCACAGTATAGGGCAAATGAAAACGGCCGTCTACCCAAAATTGCTCAGTTCTCAGGGCAATCCCATGAAGCGCGGCATCGGTTGAAAACCGACGACTGATAGGCAAAGCCCGCTGAACGCGGGCTATTTTGAACGCGCTTTCAGCGCGTTTCTTGTGTTAGACATCGGTTTTTAACCGATGGAGTATCTTCTCAATATTTCAGGGAGACCTGACAGGTTTTTCAAAGATACTCGTGTAAAACAAGAGGTCTGGATGAAACCTGTCAGGTCTTTACCCCAAGTTATTGAGATGTTACCCGATGGATTTGAAAATACGCCTTAATCCCCGTTCCTTATTACATACCCGCATCTTTGTGTTGAGGCAAATTAGCTGGCGAATAAATTCGCGCTTACGGCTGCAAAGTCGGTCGTGTTTTTAAGTAAATGAAACACATCCAAATCAAAATAGCATCCCCGTAAAAACCAGCTAAAATCCCTACATGGAATTTTCCCCTGCGATGTACCAATGTGAATCAGCTAATTGCATGTTTCGTTTTCCCGTGACGGAAGAACGACATGCAGGGCTGAATTGCCCGTTATGTGGAGCGACGGCGATTGAACAGGAGCATCTTTTGCCCAGTCACCAGCCGCAGGACAGTATAAAAACGGCCGTTTCCCTCTCGCTCCTCCTCGATAACATCCGCAGTCTGTACAATGTTGGCTCCATCATGCGGATTGCGGATGGGGCGGGGATAAAACATCTGTATTTGGGCGGTATTACGGCGACCCCCGCTCATCCTAAATTGAAAAAGACGGCGTTGGGGGCAGAAACGGCCGTTTCATGGTCGCATCATAATAATGGATTGAAAACGGCCGTTTCTCTGCAAGAACAAGGCTGCCAACTGTGGGCGTTGGAAAGCACACCCACATCCATCCCCATTTATGCGGCCTTGCCCGCGCCAACCGACAGCCCGATTTTGCTCGTCGTTGGCAACGAAGTCGCAGGCGTAGACCCCGCCATTCTCGAACGATGCGACCGCATTGTGCATCTGCCAATGCGCGGGCATAAGGCATCATTAAATGTTGCAACCGCATTTGCAGCAGCGGCGTACACGCTCTTGTATAACACATAGAAAATTGATAATTAATTATGGTAATCATCTCATCATTGGCCGTCATGGTCATCGCTATCTATCTGCTGTCCATCGTCACCGATGAATTTTTCATCGAAAGTTTGGATGAAATTGCCCACCGCTGGAAACTGCCCAGCAACGTCGCGGGCGCGTCGCTCATGGCGATGGGATCGTCCATGCCCGAACTGTCCATCTCCATGTTTGCGCTGATGCGGGCTGGCGATTACAGCGAAGTTGGCGCGGGAACGATTGTCGGCTCGGCCGTTTTTAATATCCTCGTCATCACTGGCGTGTCCGCCCTCGCCCGCCCCATCCGCATCACATGGCGCGTCGTCGTGCGCGACATCGCTTTTTACATTATCAGCGTCATGATGTTGCTTTACGCCTTCACCGATGGACACATCACCATCGTTGAAGCCCTCGCGTTTTTGTCCCTGTACGCCATTTACATTTTCGTCCTTTTTCAATGGAAGCGATGGGCTCCCGGTTTAGAAGGCGGCTATGTTGATGTTGTTGAGCCTGAGAGCGAAGAACTATTAGAGGATGATGCACCCACAAACCTCTACGAGCGCATGACCGATGGTATTGTTCGCTTTTTCAGACTGTTCACAGGCGACATTCGCCGCCATTACGTCCGCACATTCATCCTTTCGGTGGCTGTCATCGCGGGGGTGAGTTGGTTGTTGGTCGAAAATGCAATTTTATTTGCCGAAGCGATTGGTGTGCCGCCATTAGTCATCGCCCTGACGGTTTTGGCTGGCGGTTCGTCCGTTCCTGACATGATCGCGTCGGTTATCGTTGCCAAAGAAGGGCGCGGCGATATGGCGATTGCCAACGCGGTTGGCTCTAATATCTTTGACATCACCATCGGGCTGGGGCTGCCGTGGATGATTATGTTGCTATGGCGCGGCTCAAATATCGCCGTTGGCACGGGCGATTTATGGATTTCAACGGCGATTTTGATGGGGACGGTGTTTATTTTGTTTGCCATGTTGATTATTCGGCGCGGATTGGGCAAGGTTGAAGGTGGTATACTGGTTGGATTGTATGTGGCTTACGTCGTGTGGGCGTGGGTTTCTGGTAGTTAGCGTTCAGGTGGCAGGCACTTGCCAAGTGCCAGTCACCTTGACTAGAGGTTTGCATGTTAGTTGTTCTTTCAGATTTACATTTTGTTGAAGAAGAGTCCCGCTATATTAAAGGGACAGATCCGCTTGAGTATTCGCATAATTTGTCCGCACGGCCGTTTCAGCGATTGATGATTCGGTTAGCAGATGAAGCGGTGCGGAACAGTGCCGACCATCTCGATTTTGTGTTGGCGGGCGATATTTTTGACCTGCACCGCACAGCGATGTGGTTTACGGACAATCCAACAGGCGAACGGCCGTATGTGGCCGCCACTCCCGATGCGGTAAATGCGGAGTTGGAGGCTTTGCTGTTGCGTATTGTCGATGCAATCGCGGCACAGCCGATGGTGGCCGAGACGTTGGCGGTGTTTAGGTTGTTGGTAAACGGCCGTTATCTAACTAAAGATGAAAACGGAAAAGAAGTAGAACGTCCATTCCCCGTTTCTGTCACCCTGCATCACATATTGGGCAACCATGATCGCATGGGTAACGCCACCCCCGCCATCCGTAACGCCATTCGTGGGCATCTTGGCTTGTCCGCAAGTCCAGAACCATTTGAGCGCGTGTTAATTTTTGAACGCGAACAGACACTTGTGCGGCACGGACAAGAGTATGATAAATACAACTTCGCCTCCGATCACAGTCGCGGTAAACCCATCGCCACCCATCTGCCCGACAAAGAATATGCTGACCCCGCTTTTGGTGATTTCATCACCATAGATGTCGCTTCACGCTTGCCGTATGAATTCCGCCAATATCACGGCGAAGACAAAGTAAGCAGCGACCCGATGTTGTGCCATCTTTACAAGCGGCTGCTGGGATTTGATGATTTACGGCCGATGGGGGCGATGTTCAACTACTTTATGTACATGTCCGACGTTCAATTTAATGAAAAAGCGGTCTGGGGGGCGATTGAACCTGTCTTGGTGCGGATGCTGGATTCATTGCACAATCATCCCTACTTGCATAGCTGGTTGAAGAAATATGATAAGCGTTGGCAGCCAGATGCTGTCGATGCGGTGCAACTATTGTTGAAAACAAAGGCGTGGCGCATGAATGGATTGCCGATGGGGGCGATACAAATGATTTCGGATGCGTCGTTGGAAGAGACGCATAATATCATGGGTGCAGAGACGTATGCAGTGCGGGAAGAAGGGGTGACAAACGGCCGTTTCCGTTTCGTCGTCGCTGGACATACCCATAACCCAAAAGTGTCGCTGGTTGCTCATGGGGATGCTGGTGAAATTTATTTTGTAGACACAGGCACATGGCGCAATCGCATCCCCGTCACCCCCGATTTTAAGGCATTTGGTCAGCTGAAAACACTCAGCTACGTCACCATTTATGGCGATCAGGAAAATTTGGCAAAATCTGTGTTGCCATTGCGTGCTGCCTCTTTTGATTATTGGTCGGGCATGACAGAACGATGGGATGAGGAGTTGTCGGCCGTTAGCGGAATCTAATCAATTGTCAATTGTTAATGGGCAATGGTCAATTGTCAATGGGGTTGTCCTGCTTTTACTGTTTTTGGCGGGCTGTCAATCGTCGGATGTGGTGGTGGTTACGCCGACGTTGACCCCATCGCCTACGCTGTTGCCGTTGCAAACGGCCGTTTCCACCCAACCCGCAGCGACGGCGACAGTTATACTCGCCACACCGACCCCGTTCCCGACAGTTACCCCAGCCCCATCGCCCACGCCTGTTATTTACACGGTGCAAGATGGGGACACGCTGCTTGCCATCGCCATCAACCACCAGACGACGACGGAAGCGATTGAGGCGTTGAACCCAGAGGTGGATGCGCGGCTGTTGAGCATTGGGCAAACCATCATTCTGCCATCGTCGCCAACAATCACCATCGCCGCCGCAGAAGTTAATGCGCCCGTTCCCATCCAAGCTGAAATCGTCAACATTTCAAGTTATGACACGCCGTTGGGCGGGGTGTGGGTGTTGGGCGAGGTAAAAAATAGCGGCAACGCCCCCATCGCCAATGTGCAAATTGAGGTGGCGTTAGCGACGATAACGCAGACGGCGTGGGCGGCAACGGCCGTTATTTCCCCCAATCAAACCGCCCCTTTCGCCGTGCTTTTTCCACAACAAATCGAGGTACAGCCTGTCGTTTCCATCATCGGCGGCGAAAGCGTGGGCGATTTGGGCGACAGGTATGTGGCGTTGACGGCGGTCGATACCGCCCTTGAAATTATGGGGGATGGGGTGTTGGTAAACGGCCGTTTACGCAACAACGGCACGCTGACAGCCACCCAAATCAGCCTAACAACCACCTTTTATGATGCAGATGGAGCCATAACAGGTTATGATTACCGTGTATTGGGTGATGAGTTGCTGCCAGCAGCAGCCATTTCATTTTCATTTATCACCACTCCACCTAGCGGCAACACAACCGACTTCACCATCACCGCACAAGGGAAAAGCGAGAGTATTGAGTGAGAACTAGAGTAGAACGTATGCTCTCGCTCTAACTCTGTATTCCATACTTTATTGTTATTATGATTAAATATAAATTCATGCGCGGTTTTATCCGCTTTTGTTATACCTTTATGCTGGGGCGGATAACCGTTACTGGCAAAGAAAATATCCCCTCAGAAGA